>CACYDO010000279.1 GCA_902773165.1 uncultured Ruminococcus sp.
TGGTGTAGATCCGCAGGACGAGTATATCGGTAAGGAGAGTCTTGAGCAGATCAGATCTGCTATTGCAAGGCTTTTATCGCAAAAGGAGCAAAAGGTTCTTAGTTTATATCTTGCAGGCGAAAGCTACGCCGATATTTCCGCGAAGCTTGACCTGAACAGAAAATCGGTCGATAACGCCATGCAGAGGATAAGACGTAAGCTGAGAGATCATATTTCAAGCATTTCCCTGTGACTGCACAAGTGCGTCGCAAGGTTCATGTGCCGCGAAAGCGGCTGTATATTTTATTTAATTAGAAAGAATCGAGGTAATTCAAATGTACGAGGACAAGACACTTGTCTGCAAGGACTGCGGTAAGGAATTCGTTTTCACAGCAGGTGAGCAGGAGTTTTATGCCGAGAAGGGCTTGCTTAACGAGCCTAAGAGATGTAAAAACTGCCTTGCTGCACGCAAGAACGCAGGCAAGACCTTCTACGAGGGTGTTTGCGCAAAGTGCGGAGGCGTGGCAAGAGTAAAGTTTGAGCCTAAAGAAGACCGTCCGATCTATTGCAGCGCTTGCTTTGCAGAGATGAACGAAAGGAAGTAAAATTGAGCGAAAGTATCGCAGCAGATCTCCACATTGTACCTCTTTTTTTGCTTGTATATACTGAATGTTCTAATTTAATACTGTTTCTGTAATTGTTACTTAGGTGATAGATAAGCTTCGTGCATTAATTTGCAGATCAGAAATAAAACTGCAAAGATATGGTTTTTACGATGAAGCTTGTCTGCCGATCGATAAAGAAAAAAGTATAACATCTCAAAAAACTTTTCCCCCGGTCAAACGCCGGGGGATTTTTTTACAATTCTTTTACCATCATGATATGCGGGCAGTATTCATCTAAATACTCTTCTCCTGTTTTTTTATAGCCTAAGCTTTCATAAAACGGACTTACCCGGCACTGTGCGGAGACGGCAATTTTACTGTATCCGTCCTCGCGGATCAGTTTTTCGGCTTCCAGCATTATAACGCTGCCCAGTCCCTGACCGCGGTGAGCTTTGTCTACGGCAACCCGACCGATCATGCAGCAGTTTTTTTCTTCGCTGAAAAAGTAGCGGCATACTCCTGCGGCAGCGCCGTTATCGTCAAATAAAACGAGATGTGCGGCTATATCGTCGATCTCGTCAAATTCCACGCTGAATTTCTGTTCATCAAGAAAAACCTCGGTGCGGATTCTTTTTGCTTCATCGGGGAGATTGGTATATTTCTTTATTTCCATATCAATGATTCCTTTACGCATAATTTATCCGAAGACGTGTCACATTATACCGGAGTACGGAATGTGGAAGGTGGAGTCCGGTTTAAGCTTTCCGGATTTCACTTTCCACATTTTTTTAATTTCAGTGATTTATCAGATCAATTCTTTGATAGCAGCTTCGATCATAGCGGCTTTTTCGCGTTCTCTGTCGCGCTGACCCTTGATCTTTTCGATTACCTTTTCGGGCGCTTTGGACATAAATCCGGGGTTGTTGAGCTTTCCTTCGTCCTGTGCAAGAAGCTTCTGAACCTGAGCAAGCTCCTTGTTAAGGCGTTTTAGCTCTGCTTCCTTGTCAACAAGCTCCGCCATGGGGATATAGATCTTTGCGTCAGCTGTAACAGCAGTAACCGCGCCGTCAATAGAGAAGGATTCACCTACCTCAACCTCGCTTGCGGAAGCAAGCTTTACGATGAACTTAGAGCCGTTTGTGAATGTGTCGGTGAACTGAGATTCAACGTATACCTTCGCTTTTCTTGAAGGGGGCACATTCATTTCAGCTCTGCGGTTTCTGATCGCCTTGATAGCGTCCATGATCCTTGTCATCTCGTCAGCAGCGTCTTCAAAGCGGTTGTCCTCGGTGTATTCGGGGAATTTTTGCAGCATGATCGTATCGCCCTCGTGGGGGATAGTCTGCCAGATCTCCTCTGTGATGAACGGCATGAACGGGTGGAGAAGCTTAAGAGCCTTGTCGAGAACCCAAACGAGAACTCTGCGCGCGTTGTCGGCAGATTCGCCTTCGGATTGAAGTCTTGCCTTAGCAAGCTCAATGTACCAGTCGCAGTAGCAGTCCCAGATGAAGTCGTAGATCTTGGAAACAGCGATACCCAGCTCGTACTTATCGAGATTCTCGGCAACCTCTTTTGCGGTGTTGTTAAGCTCGGAGATTATCCACTTGTCCTCGGTTTCGAGAGTTTCGGGGAGAGTACGCTCCACGTTGCGGTCGCCGATATTCATAAGCACGAAGCGGCTTGCGTTCCAGAGCTTATTTGCAAAGTTTCTGCTTGCGGTGATCTTCTCCTCGGAATAGCGCATATCGCTGCCGGGTGCGTTTCCGGTAACGAGAGTAAGTCTGAGCGCGTCTGCGCCGTACTTGTCGATGACCTCAAGCGGATCAATACCATTGCCGAGAGATTTACTCATCTTTCTGCCCTGAGAATCGCGCACAAGACCATGAATAAGAACCTTGGAGAACGGAACCTGACCTGTATGCTCAATACCGCTGAACATCATTCTCATTACCCAGAACGGAATGATATCATAGCCGGTTACAAGAACGTTGGTCGGGTAAAAATATTCAAGCTCTTCTGTGTTATCAGGCCAGCCCATTGTAGAGAACGGCCAGAGAGCTGAGGAGAACCATGTGTCGAGAGTATCGGGATCCTGACGCATAGGCTTTCCACATTTCGGGCAGACTGCGGAATTGTCCTTAGTAACAGTAAGCTCGCCGCAGTCGTCGCAGTAGAATGCCGGAATCTGATGACCCCACCAAAGCTGACGGGAAATGCACCAATCGCGGATATTTTCAAGCCAATGGAAATAAGTCTTTTCAAAATGCGGCGGAACAAAATCTGTTTCGCCGTTCTTAACAGCGTCGATAGCCGGCTGAGCAAGCGGCTTCATTTTAACGAACCACTGTTTGGAAACTCTCGGCTCTACGGTTGTGGAGCAGCGGTAGCATGTACCTACGTTATGAGAATAGTCCTCAATTTTAACGAGAGCGCCTTCCTCTTCAAGGTCTTTAACGATAGCCTTGCGCGCCTCGTAGCGATCCATGCCGGCATATTTGGGGTAATCGTCGGTGATCTTAGCGTCGTCCGTCATCACGTTGATAACGGGCAGATCGTGGCGCAGACCTACTTCAAAGTCATTGGGGTCATGAGCCGGGGTGATCTTAACAACGCCCGTTCCGAAATCCATTTCAACGTAATCGTCTGCAACAACGGGGATCTCTCTGTGAACGATCGGGAGAATGACTGTTTTTCCGACAACGTCCTTATATCGTTCATCGTTCGGATTAACAGCGACAGCCGTATCGCCGAGGAGCGTTTCGGGACGCGTAGTAGCAAGATTAAGATAACCGCTGCCATCTGAAAAGGCGTAGCGCAAATGCCAGAAATGACCTGCCTGCTCCTCATAAGTAACCTCAGCGTCGGAGATAGACGTAAGGCATTTCGGGCACCAGTTGATAATTCTTTCTCCGCGATAGATCAGACCCTTTTCGTAAAGGCGAACGAAAACCTCTTTGACCGCCTTATTGCAGCCCTCGTCCATAGTGAAGCGTTCACGCTCCCAGTCGGCGGAAGAACCCATTTTTCTTAGCTGTTTAACGATCCTGCCGCCGTACTCCTTTTTCCAGTCCCATGCGCGTTCGAGAAATTTCTCTCTGCCGATCTCTTCTTTTGTAAGACCCTCCTTGCGCATAGCTTCAACGATCTTAGCTTCTGTTGCTATAGAAGCGTGGTCAGTTCCGGGCAGCCACAGCTCGCTGTAGCCCTGCATTCTTTTAAAGCGGATAAGAATATCCTGCAGGGTGTTGTCGAGAGCGTGTCCCATATGGAGCTGACCTGTAA
>CACYDO010000280.1 GCA_902773165.1 uncultured Ruminococcus sp.
GTATCAATATCGTCAAGTGAAACGGGATCGACATCGGGGTCGGGCACTGACGGCATGATCTGCTCGGCAGGCTTCGCCGTATGAAGAACTGCAAACGACGTCAGGATCACAAAGGTCATCTGTACCGCAAAAACGCTTGAACCAA
Source organism: uncultured Ruminococcus sp. (assembly GCA_902773165.1). Lineage (GTDB taxonomy): Bacteria > Bacillota > Clostridia > Oscillospirales > Acutalibacteraceae > RUG592. The sequence goes on from CACYDO010000280.1 coordinate 146, forward strand.
ACGCCTGCAAAAGGAACTCCATCAGCCCTGCGCCCAGCAGCGCCGTACTCAGCTTTATCGCAAAAACAGCTCCCATATCGCGCTCCACGCAGTTTGCCATGTAGATCACAGCAAAGAAGGAAAGCCCCAGAAGGAAAAGGAACACAACGCGCAGAACAGCATAAAGCGTGCGCTTGACCATAAACGGGCGGTGAGAAAGAAGCGTTCTTGTCGTATCGCCCTGGAGAGTCAGCGCCGATTTCATAACGCCGAGCAGCTCGTCCATATTGTTTATGTACACGCATTTTCCGCCGGTCGATTCAGCGACAAACGTCATAAGATCGACGTCGGCAAGCTCCACGCATGCGGTGCAGACAGAAATTCCGCGCTTTTCATATTCACGTACTATACGTTTTATCGACATATTTGCGAAGCCTCCGTCAGTAGGCGCGCCGTCGGAAAACAGGATAACTCTCGGGCATGCGCCGCCGGATAACGTTGAAACGCCGTCGGCGTTATCGAGGTCTTCGAGAATATTTTCGAGAACTCCGTACATTGCAGTTTCGCCCTTATACTCCATCTCCCACTTTTCATTATTGTCTGCGTCCGTTTTATTATGCATCTGACTTACGCACTCGGCAGAATTGGAAAAAGTATACACTGCGAAGGGAACACCTGTATCAAGCTGACTGATGACCTGAGATAACGCCTGCGCCTCAGCCGCGGAAGGATCGCTTTCCTCCATTGAACCCGATGTATCGAGAGCAAATATATAAGATGTAGGAACCGGCGCTGTGTAGCTTCCTTCAAGCTCGTAAAGAAATTCGAACAATCCCGAAAACAGGAACAGAAGCACAAATATTATCGGAACAGTCTTTTTAAACCGGGCGCTTCCGCCCTGTTTTTTTGTAAAGTAATAATAGTCGTCGGTTTTTACCGAAACGGCGATAAGGCACAAAAAAATGCACAGCGCCATTATCAGGAAAAACACCGCTACTGCAAGCGGCTTCCACACTGCCGTTAACGCAGCGTAAGCCTTTAGTCCCATAAATCCGCCTAAAATGCCGCCGACAAGACACGCGAGCATTTTTGCCGGGGAAACATGATAGCGAAAATGTATTCTTTCATCTGAGCTGCCGAAAAACTCGCCCGAATCGGAATCATAAGAGTCACCGCCGGAATCATCTCCCGACGTATTTTCTTCGGAATAATCAACATTATCATTATCTTCGTTTAAATTAACATCAAAATTAAATTCTTCCATATACCATCACCAAAAATCATATATCGTCGCCTATGCCGGCAAGCGAGATATCATCTACACTGCGGCATTTGACAAATTTTATTCTTCTTATTTTTTTACCGTCGCCCATGCGGCGTTCCCACGGCGACAGAGGGTCGTTGTACTCGATAATATCCCTTCGGTCTGCACCTGCCGCCATCTGAATGTGCATATAACCGACTTTAAGGTTGATATTGCCTGTACGTTCGGTGTCGTCGCGCAATTCGGAAATAATTTCCGAGCTGTTTTTTTCAAGAAAGGAATTTATCTGCTCGTACATCTTCGCCCTGTCCTGCATATCGCGTACAGTGATATCAAGCGGAACTCCGCCAACGTAATCATGGCTTATTTTCTTCTCAAACGCTTCTATCTGCTGATCGAAGCTGTTCAGAACAACGGAAATTTCGCGCTGCATTTTCGCGCAGTTATCTCTGACGGCAGACGTTTTTTCAAGACCTGCAAGATAATAGCTGCATATATCCTTCCAGAACGGGTCAGGCGTATCAAAGACCTTTTCTACGACCTTGCAGGCAAAATCCTTGACCAAATCATAACCTGCCGCGGTCATGCTGCTGTTAAAAAGCGTAAAGGAATTAAAAAGATAGCCGTAGAATATCTTTCTCGGAACAGTTCTTTTAATATACTCCTTATAGCTTTGTTTGATCTCCCCTACATCTGTATTTAAGGCTGTCGGGGAAAATGCCGGGCGCGCTACTGTTTCGGTCACTTTTTTGCCGAAGACCTTTCCGAGAATACCGTCCGCCGGGCGCTGCTCGGATACGCTGTGATACTTGTTTTCAAACTCCTCCTGAGATGAAGAAACGGGAACATAGCCCTTGTACTTGTTGAAAAGACTTCCTGCGTCATCGAGTGATTTAAAGGATATCTTTTTCAAAAATGCGTTTCGCGTAAGCTGCGCCGTCTTTTCAAGCGTATCTCCGAAGCGCTCGGAAAGCTGAGTGCAGCAGAGAGATTTGCGGATACCCGAGGAAATGCGTTTTAGCGCGATTATCTCCGCAAGGAAGCTCTCGTCCATCGTATATGACACCCACGGACAATCGTCCTCGCGGAAGAGCGAAAAATCTATCGGTGAAAGCACATTATCCGCTCTGCCGTCGTAGGGATAATTACGAATAAGCTGAAAGACCTCGTCTGCAAACGAGATCTTCTCCATCTCCCCTTTTACAGCGTCTGTATGATCGAAAAACATTTTATTGACTATAACGCAGTTCGGAAATGCGTCTGTCGTTGAGAAATACTTGTGCAGCTCGCTGCCGAGCGCTCTTCCGCTCGCCCTGCATTTTTCAACAAGGGCACTGTGAGAGATCTCGGCGTCATAACGAAAAATACGAAAAATATTCAGAGAAATTTGCAGGCTCACGCTTACTCCCGTCTGAACCAGACGCTGGCGCATTATCGAATAAAGCGGCTTCATAATATTTTCAAGACTTGCGTCTGCATAAGAGATGACAGCAATATTAATGCGGTTGCCTGTTCTGTCAAAGCCGAATGCATTTTTCCACTTTTCTTTATCCGAGCAATCTGACCGCAGACAGTACACCTCGGATTCGGGAAGGTCAAAGGTTCGGCTTTTAAGACGGGAATACACTGAATTCAGGCTGTTGTCATCGTCAATGATCAGGTATCTGACAGGCTTGCCTGTTTCCAAAGCGCCCTGTTCGTCGCTGAAAGCCTTTTCCGTAAAGCTTGTTATCGTATTTTGAATATCTACAAACTCCATGCTTCTTCACCTTTCCGTGTACTGATACTACTCCGCTA
>CACYDO010000281.1 GCA_902773165.1 uncultured Ruminococcus sp.
ATAAATTCAAGAGTATTATCCATCTGCAACGGGTCTGCGCAGTCGTACTCTATCGCATAAGCGCAGCGCATCATAATTACATTTTCCAATCCCTTGATCGAGCGATAGAACTGAAGCTGCACCTCCTCCGGAAGGGAAGAAGACATTCCCTGCAAATACATTTCTTCTGTATTCTCTCCGCACGGCTCAATAAACAGCTGATGACGCGGCTTATCGGCAAAACGGACTATTTTATCTTCAATACTCGGACAATAGCGCGGCCCCACACCGTGAATCATTCCGCTGTAAAGCGGAGAACGGTGAATATTATCCTGAATAATCTGCTTCGTTTTTTCGTTCGTCCAGCTTATGTGACACACAACTTTATTTTCAAGCTGATCTGATGTATCGTAAGAAAAAGGAACAACAGGCTCGTCACCTGCCTGCACCTCCAGATCTGAGAAATCAACACTTGAACGCAGAACTCTCGCAGGTGTACCCGTTTTAAACCTTCGAAGAGAAATTCCGAGATCTTTAAGCGACTGCCCCAAAAATGTTGCCGGGAATATTCCGTCCGGACCGCTTTCATAGGAAACCTCTCCTACAAATATCCTGCCGCCCAGATATGTACCGGTCGCAACGATCACAGCCTTAAATTCATATTCAGCGCCCATTCGCGTTTCAAGCTTCCACACCCCATCGCAATTTTTGACAGAGATGATCTCAGCCTGATGAAGCTCCAGATTCTCCTGCACTTCAAGCTTATGCTTCATGACCTCGCTGTATTTTCTTCTATCTATCTGCGCTCTTAATGAATGAACGGCAGGCCCTTTTCCGCGATTCAGCATACGCATCTGCAAAAGACATTCGTCGGCAGTTTTTCCCATCTCGCCGCCTAGTGCGTCTATTTCTCTGACAAGATGTCCCTTTGCCGTACCGCCGATAGAAGGATTACAAGGGCAATTTCCCACAGCGTCCATGTTGATCGTAAATACGACCGTCTTACAGCCAAGCCTTGCACCTGCCAGAGCGGCTTCGATACCTGCGTGACCTGCTCCGATCACGGCAATATCATATTTTCCTGCAAAATAGCTCATTTGCTCTCCCCCTTACTTTCCTACGCAGAATTTCGAGAAAACATTATGCACGATAGTTTCTCCTGCACGTTCACCCGTAAGCTCAAGCAGATCCTGTATAGATTCCTCAATCAGCACAGTAACAGCGTCAAGAGTAATACCTGATCTGATTGCCTCCACAGCTTCCTTTAACGGCGCTGTCGCGTTTACAACGCACTGATATTGCCGCTCATTTGACAGCACCGCAGCATTTTCGTCAAATTCCGCAGCGCCGGTTATCTCCTCAACAGCCGCAGTCAATTCAGCAAGACCCTCTCCGTTAGCCGCGGAGATAAACACACATTTATCCGCCTTGCTCGAAATAAGCCCGGTATCTATTACACATTCAAGATCGGTTTTATTTATGACCGCAACGGAAGGCACGTCGCCAAGAAGATCGAGCATTCGAAAATCATCATCATCAAGAGGTCGTGACGCGTCAAATACAACAAGCGCCAATCCGCATGAAAGCAGTCTTTTTTTCACAAGCTCCACGCCGATTTTTTCAACCGGATTTTCCGTATCGCGAAGTCCTGCCGTATCGGAAAGAATAAGCACTGCATTTCCGATAACGACCGTTTCCTCGATCATATCTCTTGTTGTACCAGGAATGTCGGTAACAATACTTTTCTCGCAGCCGGTAAGAAAATTCATTAATGTAGATTTTCCTACATTCGGCTTACCTATAATAAGCGTGTCTATCCCCTGCTTTACAGCGCGCCCGCCGTCGTAGCTTTTCAACAGCTTTTCAAGCCGATCACATGCCAAACCAATACTTTCAAGAAGAGCACCGTCTTCAACCTCGGGAATATCCTCCTCGGGGTAATCCGCCCACGCAGACAGATGTGCAGCATTTTCTATCAGTAAAGCTTTTACCTCATCTATCTCTTTGCGAAGTCTTCCTTCTTTGATGTTAAGCGCAGAACGCGCCGCGGCTCTTCCCTTTGCAGAAATAATATCCATAACGGCTTCCGATTCCGTCAGGTCAATTTTTCCGTTCAGAAAAGCTCTTTCTGTAAACTCACCCGGCTTAGCAATAACAGCTCCGTTTTTTATAACAGTGCGGAGAATCCGATTTGTTATGTACATTCCTCCGTGACACGATATCTCCACTACATCTTCGCCGGTATAGCTGTGCGGCGATTTAAATACAGTAACGACTGCTTCGTCAAGCGGCTCTTTATCATCGTATATCTTCCCGAATAGCGCAGTATATCCCTTTAGCTCTGAAAGCTTTTTTCCGCTTACAGATTTGAATAGTTTATCTGCGTATTCTATAGCGCAACTACCTGATATTCTGATTACACTGATACCGCCCATACCCATAGGAGTAGATATTGCTGCAATAGTTGTATTATTAATATTAATCATTTTAACACCACTGATATGCTATTATATATTTTATATTATATGCTAATTCTAATCAAACGCAAAATAAGCGAAAGCCCCCGAGCCTTCGCTTATCAGCTCTCGAATGTCGAGAGTAAAATATTTTAAATTATTGATCGTCGTCAATCTTCTTTTCGATCTTTGAGAACAGAGGAAGTCCAGCCTTTTCGATCGGACTTCTCTGGCTGAGAGTCGAAGACGGAGTTGTGATCATTTCGTCGTCAGTCGGCTTATTATAACGATTCTGATACGGCTTGCGTTCAAAAGTCTCCTTATAAGGAGTACGCTTATAGCCGCCCTGACCGCCGCCTCTTCTGCCTGATTTTCCGCCGTATGAGCCTTTTGAGCCGTCGCGGCGCTTATCGCGGTAATTTCTTCTCGGCTTAACAGGATTTTTAGGATCGGGCGCAATAATTACATGTCGGTCAAGATCCTCACCCTCAGAATAGGAAATCGCGCCATTTACCTGCTGAACAGCAGTATGTATGATACGTCTTTCATAAGGATTCATCGGCTCAAGACTTACATTTTTACCTGTCTTTATAGCCTTGATAGCAAGCTTCTTGCCTAAACGCTCAAGAGTTTCCTCTCTTTTTTCTCTGTAGTTGCCTGTGTTGATAGTTATTCTGTAATACTGATTATCTACATGATTCGCAACCAATCCTGCAAGATACTGCAGTGCGTCGAGTGTTTCGCCGCGTCTGCCGATGACAAAACCTACGTCATCGCCTGTAAGATTGATCTCGGCTGTGTTTTCTTCTTCTTCCTTAACGTCAAGCTCAATGTCGTCAAGTCCCATACATTTGAGAATTTTTTCAACGTACTCACTTGCAGCCATAGAAGGTGTAACATTGATGAACGCTCTCACCTCAGCCGGGCTGCCGCCAAAGATACCGAATTTCTTCTCCTTCGGCTCTCTGATGATCTCATACTCGGCTTTTTCGGGCTCTACACCGATTTCCTTACACGCAAGCTCCAAAGCTTCCTCTATTGTGTAACCCTTGCCAAACGCCTCTTTTATCACACTTGACACCTCATTTCTTCCACTGCAGCAGCAAACCGCAGCAATTATTTTTTCTTCTTCTTTTTCTTGCTGCCTGAGCCTTTGGCGTTATAGCTGCCGCCGTTGAGCTTTACCGCCGCAGCAGGTGCAGACGGAGCCTTTGCAAGCCTTTTTACGCTAAGCTCTGCTTCTTCAAGATATGCAATGCGTCGTGCTTCGTCCTGTGCGGTAAGCGCCTGCGCATTGTAAAATTTGTGTATGATTATGGTGGTTACAAAACCAATGATACTCGAATAGATCCAGTAAAGACCGATAGCCGCAGGGACTGAATACGCGATCCAGGCAGACATCAGCGGCATAAGCAAAAACATGGAGTTCATGCAGCCCTGCTGACCCTTTAAGCTAAGGCTCTGACCGTTGAGCTTCATAGAAACGAATGTCGTTGCAAAGCTCGTTATGAAGCAGAGCACCGGGAACAGAATGAACACAGAAAATACTCCGTGAGAGTTCGGCATATCGAGAAGATTAAGACCGAACATTCTGAAACCGTCCGCAAACTGATCGAGTTTAGTTATATCCGCGTCTGAAAACCCCGTATGAGCGAGGAATTCCGCGTTATTTTTTACATCCGGATACAAGCTCATAAAGCTGACCTGACCGTAATATCCTTCGATATTCGTGCCAACAACAGGCAGACCCTTTGCAAAATCAAGAGCTGCGTTAACGCTGTCTTTAGCAATATGGAGCGTATTTGTCAATGGATTTCTGATAGCATAATAAACGCCGAAAAGCAGGATCATCGGAATAAACGACGTCATACAGCCGCTTGCCGGGCTTACGTTTTCCTTTTCATAAAGCTTGGAAAGCTCCTCGTTTACCTTATCTCTGTCTTTTCCGTATTTTTCCTGGATTTCCTGCTGCTTTTTCTGAAGCCTCATGCTTCCCGCCATTGACTTCTGGCTTTTGATCTGCAAAGGAAACTGAAGCGCTCTCAGAATAACGGTAAAGATCAGGATCGCCAGGGCGAAATTCTTGACCAGACCGTAAGCAAACCAAAGCAAATATCCGAAGATATAGCCTAAAAATTCAAATAAAGAACCCATTTAACTGCCCTTCCAACCTTGCACTCACAAAATAATATACCGCATTAATATTAATATCACAAAATTCTACAGCCAAACATGCAAGGTCTTTAGAATTATTCCTTTTCTTTGTTTTTTATCGCTTTATATTCAATAAATTTGTATTTTCTCTTTTTCGTTTTTAATTTATTTTCGGGAACAGGATCGTAGCCTCCCGCCCCCCAAGGGTTGCATCTGAGTATCCTCCATACTGTCATCGCGCCGCCTTTTAAAGCGCCAAATCGCTCGACCGCTTCTAACCCATACTGTGAACAAGTCGGAGAAAAACGGCAGCATGGCGTGGTATGCACAGATATATGCTTCTGATAAAATCTGATGATCCAAAGGATAAAACTTTTCATGCAATTATTTCAGATGATCTTTCAATATTCCCGCGCGTCTGAGGCTGTCGCCGATCGG
>CACYDO010000282.1 GCA_902773165.1 uncultured Ruminococcus sp.
AAAGGAAGATACTATGGCTCAGTTTACAAATCAGGCACAGCTGACGTATAACAACACGGTCACTGTGTCAAACCTCGCCGTCGGAGAGATACAAGATGTTCTTTCTATTAATAAGACGTCGGTCAGCGACGTTTACACAAGCGACGATACGCTGACCTACGCTGTAAACATCATCAATTCCGGTTCAAGCGATCTGACAGGACTGACTCTCACCGACGATCTCGGCGCATATGAGTTCGGCGCAGGAACTCTTACTCCCCTCACCTTTGTTCCCGGGTCTGTAAAGTATTTCCGCAACAATATTTTGCAGGCTCCGCCAACAGTAAACGTCACCGACGCAGGAGTTGCGATAACGAATTTCACCGTTCCGGCAAACGGCACGGCAACGTTCCTGTACGAAACGGCAACAAATGAATTCACTCCGCTTTCCACCGGCAGTACGATCACCAACACAGCAGGGCTTACGGGCAATTTCACCGCTGTTTCCGCGTCTGAAACGATAGACGTAAGCACAGAACCGGAGCTTTCTATCGTTAAATCCATCTCCCCCGTTCCCGTTATGGAAAACGGCACTGTAACGTACACGTTCGTTATCCAGAACAACGGCAACACACCTGTTACAACGGGCGCTATCGTGACCGATACGTTTAATCCCATTCTTTCAAATATAACGGCGTCATTCAACGACGCGCAGTGGACGCAGGGAACAGATTACACCTACGACACAGCTACGGGTCTGTTCACAACTGCGGCAGACAGGGTAACAGTTGCCGCTGCGACATATACGCAGGACCCCGAAACTGGCGAAATAACCGTAACGCCGGGAACATCGACTCTCGTGATCTCGGGTACTATCTGATTTTATTTGTTTTTCTTTTTAGCAAGCACCGCAAATACTGCCGCACCAACTGCAAGCAGAACGAGAACTGCAATTACAGCGATAACTGCTGTATTTGATTTTTTCTCGTTATCTTCGCGCTCGGAGGAAGCCGTTTCCAAAGAGGAAACATCTTCTTCCTTTTCATCGCCGGAAGCAGTGATCTCGTCAGCCGTTTCCCACGGAATAACTATCTCGCTCACATCGCTCACCTGACTGTCTGAGGTCTTTGTTTCCTCGGCTGCTTCAGAAAATGTCAGCTCGTTCTTATCCGTTCCCAGCATGACGTTGTCAAAATCAGTCTCCGATGAATTTTCGTATTCATCAAGACGATTTGCGTCAATGCCATGGTGCGGCGCGTCGTTTTTCGTGTAAGTATTGACCGAGGTAACAGTTCTTGAGGTGTAATCCTTCTCTGTCAGATCGACGTCTTCGTTCGTCATCGTAAATATCTCGTCAAATGTATTTGTAACAGTGAGATCGCCCTTAGCGCCGTCAAGCACCTTAAAGCTGAGCTTTACGATCATTTTTTCGTCTTTAAGGTCAAAGCCGTTTACAACGTCGATGGCGGAATAATAGATACTTCCTTCGCCGGCATTGAACATAGCATTGCTGAATACGTCAAAACCGATAGAGCCATCAATATATTCCAGGCTTTTTGGGTCGTACTCGATATTTGCACCTGCCGCCTCCAGCGGGTCGGCAACGCCGCCCATGTAGTATTCAAAGGTCACGGTGTCGCCCACTGCGGCGGCTTCTCCGTTAACGGTAATCGTTTCGTCGGCAAAAGCAATTGTCGCAGCAGACGGTACGGCAAGCAGCGCCGTCATCAGAGCTGCCGTAAGCAGACCGCGCAAGATTCGAAATTTAGTCCTTTTCATTATAAATTCCACCTCGTTATATGTTGTATTTAATTAGATAAAGAATTATCTGCTACGCAGAATGATCTCCGCGTCCTTTACCGCCCGAGTCCTTGAAAATAATTACAAAGACAACGGCGATCAAAACGATTATTGCCGCGCATATTATCATGATAAGCGTATTGTTATTGCTTCCGCTGCCGCCGCGCGCCGTATCAAGAGTATCAAAAATAATAGCCTTATCCTCGGGAATATCCGACTGTGAAGAAGCTGCGGCACTGACATTTTCGCTGTCATTCCCGTCAGGCACGGCAGAGGAAACGGCGCTGTTTTCCGCAGGCGCGCTTTTTGCTTCGCCGGAGCTTTCGTTCTGTGAAGGAGCGGCTGCACTGCTCTGCGGTGAAGCAGCAGAGGCTACAGCACTGCTTCCCGCCTGAACGGGAACGTTATTTTCCTGTGTGCGCGTTACGTCATAGACGTAAGAATCCTTTAGCTCTGTTTTATTTTCGTCAACGAAATTCTTCACGGAGCTGTACAGGCTGATATCTCCGATGTCTTCGCTGATGACACGGAATTCGGCGGAAACGATCACGCCGTCTTCGTTATAATCCCAGCCTTCAAGCGTAACGGCGTTGAGCTTGATCTCACCGGGAATATCGGTATTATAAACAGGATTTTGCAGCGACGGCGTTTCAAGACTTCCCTCAACGAATTCAAGCGCGGAAGCATCATAGAATACCGAAATATCAAGCGCGCGTATCTTAGTAGGGCAGGCAATGGCGTGAAGCTCATAATCTACGATATCGCCCGAATGCACCTCATGCGAATTCACCTCAGCCGCACTGCACGCAATCATTGCAGCGTTCCCGGCGATCAAAGAAAGCGCTGCCGCTGCGGTCAGGAGCAGTTTTATAAAGGTTCTCAAAAAATCCCTCCGATCGGAAAATACATAAATAAAGAAAAAAACGAGCTCTGATACTGTATAAAATCAGTATGGGAGCTCGTCTTTTACAGGTTTGTTACATAAAATGTTCGATACCGTTTATACCAAGCACAACGAGAACAAAGCCTACAACGAATACCCTTGTCCAGCGTGCAAGGAAAGCGTCGAGAGAACGAGCCTTATTCTTAGACAAGAACGTATCTGCACCGCCTGTAATTGTACCAAGACCTTGAGTATTACCCTCCTGGAGCATGATTACGATCACGAGGGCGATCGCAAAGATCATAAGAAAACTTCCAAGAATAAATTCAAGAATTACCTTTAATTCCACTTTATTCACCTCCAAAGGAACTAACATCTTTACTATTATATCACATCATCTTATATTTTGCAAGTGAAAATTCTGATTTGTCGGCAAGCGCCGACGGGCAGTTCCGCCCGGCGAGCGCCGGGAGGCAGTTCCGCCCGGCGAGCGCCGGGAGGCAGTTCCGATTTTACTTTGCTGTGGTGGTCAGTTAGTCTCCGCGTTTAGGGGTTGCC
>CACYDO010000283.1 GCA_902773165.1 uncultured Ruminococcus sp.
AAGCGGTATCTCGTTGGGAAAGAGGCGGTACGCCTGACGCCGAGCTTTTGCCGGAATTGTCACGCATACTTGACGTCAGTATAGACGCTCTTTTCGGGCGCGAGGAGCAGAGTATTGCTATAACTATAGCAAAAAGACTCAGCCACATGACAAACGAAGATGCGTACCACTACGCTTTCGAAATCTGCCGTGCAATAGAGGTAGGTCTTTTGCCCGGAAGCTCGGGTATTGACGATTTTTTGTACCCCTTTATAGAGAATCAGGTCGTTGCAAAGGACGAAAAGGATTATTTTTGCAAGATCATGCAGGACGGAGGGGTAGCCAACGTCAGAATATCGCCGGATCTTCATCACTTTTTCCTTATGGTCGAACCGAAAGGCAGCCTAAAAGATCAGCTTTCAAGCATTGATAGTCTTCAAAAGGTGTTCGAGTCGTTCTCTGACAAGAAAATGCTGAAGATAATTTTCTATATGTATTCACGCCTGAATACTCCCATAGCAGCGTCGCTTATCGGGAAAAATACAGGACTTGACATCAAAGACGTTGAGCGCTGTATGGAGATACTGTGCGAAAATAATCTAGCCACGCGCAGCGTGGTGGCAACAGCCGACGGCGACCTCAATTCGTATATGTTTTATCAGGAAAGCTCCGTGATACCGCTTCTCTGCTTTGCCGACGAAATATGCAAAAGAGATTTCCGTGATCTTCTTGGTGATTTTTCCAGAACTAAACCGCTGCTCGGGTAAATTCTGCGTTTAGTTTATGCCGGATCAATTGCATTTTCATACTATGAATTGATTGAATAATACTGAATTATAGTTTATAATTGAATCAACAAAAGCTCAGGCTCTGATACATTTATTTTTTTAGGAGTGATAAAGTTGAATAAGAAAATGTCAATTGTTTTGTCGGCAGCAATGCTTTTATCTTCTGTTGCTATAGCGCCTTCTGCAGCGGCTGAGGAAGCAGTCGGGAGCTACGAAAAAAAATCTGTTGAGGCATATGCCGCCGTAAACAGCAGCGATATTGTTGAATACACCTGCTTGTTCAGGAGCGATCTTCCGGAGATGCCCTTCGTGAATGCGGAGGATTATCTCGGTCAGATCATTGCATTCGATAAGGAAGCGGCTAATAACGGCAGCGGTGTTTATACATTCGAAAATAACGGCTATACCATGACGCTTGACGCGGAAAAGGATATTGTATCTTTTGATTTTTATGAGGGATTTATATCCGGCAACCTGAAAAATACTTCCAGTTTCGAATCCTTCCCGTATTTCGAAAGCAAAAACCAATTGAGTTATTCCGGAAGCGGTATGGAATTTGTTGATGACATCAACAGCCTTGAGATAGATTTGTCAGAATATGATCTTGATATTGTAGAGGAAGACGGCAGCGTATATTTGCCTTTAAGTACGCTCAACGACATTTTTTTGGATACAAGCTATACAATGACGTACAAGAAGAATAAGCTACATATGGTGAATGCCGATCAGATGGGCGCAAAGGGCAGCTTTTCGAACACTCGAAGTAAGGAATACGCGAAATTCATTTACGACGAATTTTGCTTTGCATCGGATTACTTTTACGGCAAACCTTCAAATGCACTGATTTCCGATGGGATAGCGAAAAACGGATTGGATAAAACGCTTGATTCTTATGACAGTGTTACTCCTCGTATAAAAGAGCTGCTTCTTTCCGAAAGTACAGAAGACTTCTGCTCAGGTTGGATGCTTTTGCAGTATTATTTCGATGACGGCGGTCATACGCTTCTGGACTACAGCATAAAGGATATCCTTAAAAAATATGATGTCACTACCCCTGCAAGTGCAGCAAGGAAGGTATTCGGTGAAAATGGCAACAAAGACGCAGATGCAATTATTGCCTCCGAGGAGAAAAAAGCCCAGAATTTGCAAAATTTCAGCAAGATGATATCTAAGAAGATCGAAGCTTATAATAGCTTTGAAACTATACAGGAGTGGTCCAATGGCAAGCTGTGCAGATCGGGCGACACCTACTTCTTCGATTTCAGCGATTTCAGCATGGATGTGATCGAGCCGTTCAAATGGTCTATGGACTATGCAGCGGAACATGGCGCAAAGAACTTCGTTGTTGATACAAATGGCGGCGGACACTCCGATATAGCTATTTACATGATATCGCTCATGTGCGATAACGTTAAATACACAGAGAGAATGATCGGCTCGGATAATCTTATGAAGTTTAATGCACGAATTGACAAAAATATTGACGGAAAATTTGATGAGAAGGATGATGAGGTAAAATACGACTTCCGTTGTGCAGTTATGGCAAACCGCGGCTGTTATTCGTGTGCAAATATTTTGGCGTGCATGGCTCAGGACAACGGCATTTGCGTTATAGGCGAACGAACAGCAGGAGGAAGCTGCGCTGCAACGGTAAGAATTCTTCCTAACGGAGCAGCCTATAATATTTCGGGATACTCAATGTATCTTCGTGAAGACGGAAAGGACGCAGACGAAGGCGTAGAACCTGATGTTCTGATGCAGATTTCCGAAGAGGATCTCAGTGGTTTGTATGACGTAAATATGATCAACAAGGGAATTGCTGAATTTTATGGCGACCCGATACCGCAGCAGTCGGGAATCTACGGTGATCTTGACTCAGACAGCAAGGTTACTTCCGCAGACGCGCTTTTCGTCCTCAGAATGAGCGTAGGTCTTGAAGCGGAAACAACTGACAACAAGCCGCTTGCTGATGTTGACAGCGACGGAGAGGTTAATTCCGCAGACGCTTTGGATATTCTTCGTTTCAGCGTAGGCTTGAGCGATGTAAATACCAAGATAAGTAATGCGATAACAGCATAAATATACTTAAGGGGCGCTGCATTAAGCTCCAGAAATTTAACGACCGGGCAGTTTGTAATGAACTGCCCGGTTGTCGTCTGGTGTTTTTCCTGCTTTATCTTCAAAAATATCCCGAATATATGTATTGTATTCAATTCTCATATCAATAGATGATCTATCTTTCTTCTTTGCTGCAATTATATCATAGTACGCAGGTCTTACATATTCGTTGTTGATGTTATCTTATTATTTGAAGCATGC
>CACYDO010000284.1 GCA_902773165.1 uncultured Ruminococcus sp.
GGATTCTCTACACCGTATGTGTAAAGCTTCGCGTCGGTGATCTGAAAATAGACGACCGTATCTATCTGCATACCTACGTTATCCTTTGTTATTACCTGCTGAGGCGGAAAATCCGCTACCTGCTCCTTTAAGGAAACCTTTTTTGCTATCCTGTCAATAAACGGCATCTTAACATGAGGGCCTGTGTACCACGTTCCGTAATACGCACCCAGTCTCTCGATAACGACCGCATTTGCCTGAGCAACGATCTTGATATTGGAAATAATAATTAAAATGACGATCAGCACGATTACTCCGATCCAGAAAACCGGCATCGCTATCATCTCCTTTTCTGAAAAAACTTTTACGCCTTCGGTTCAACGATCAGCTTGACTCCGGTGATCTCCTTCACCGTAACCTCGCTGCCCTTCGGGATACTTATCCCCGGCACAGCCTTAGCCGACCAGACGCTTCCTCCTACCTTTACCTGCCCCAGTCCTTTTACATCGTCTATATCTTCAAGGACGACCGCAGTTTTGCCGATATACCTGTCGGCATTGGTAGGAACAAATTTCACCGAAGCTTTCAGCTTATGGACAAACGGTCTTGTTGCTGCAAGCAGCACGAGCGACACTCCGATAAAAACAAAAAGCTGCACCGTAAAGCTCGGAACAAAGAAGCTTGTAACGGCTGCTGCGAGCGCGCCTGCAACGAACCATATCGAAACAAGCTGCGCGGTCACGCCTTCGAGTATCGCTGTCACGACCAGAACGCCTATCCAAACAATCGGCATTACACCCATAGAGCATACACCTCCCTACAAACAAATGCCGCCAAAAACAACATTTACAGATCACTGTCAAAAAACGAACCTCGATTGACGGCACTGCAATACATCTGCAAAATATGTATTTATATTATTATACCAAACAGATTCCGTTTAGTCAATACAATCGCAAGCCAACTTTTAGCATAGTTTTTTAGCAATATTAAACAAAGGTTTAAAATAATTCTTTATCGCTGTACAATGCATTGACTAATGTGGTATAATTATAAAAAAATGAAACGGCGGTGACAGCAATGGAAAATGAATATGACGCTTTTGACGCAGGTGTTGAACCCGGCGGACTCAGAACGAGAAGCAACGTAAGGCTTCTTATCTGCTACATTCTTGACAGTCTGAAAAAACCCATAAAACGAGATTACGTAATAACCTCCATGCAAAAAAACGGTATCGCCAATTATTTTGAGATCATAGACGCATTTGTCGATCTTCGCAACAAGGAAAACATCGAGCTTGTTGACGAAGCTGAGGATTTATACACTGTAACAAAAACAGGCAGGCTCATTGCCGCCAATCTCGGCGAGGATCTGCCGAAGACCATACGCGAACGGGCGCTTTCCGCTGTCAGCGAGCTTCTCATGCAGGAGCAGAACCGGAACGAAAACACAGTAGAGATCGTCAAATCGAAGCACGGCTACATGGTAGACTGTCACATCAAGGGTGGAGACGAAGATCTTTTCAGCTTTCAGATCTACGTTCCCGATTCGAAGCAGGCGCGGCTTGTAAAGCGAAATTTTCTGTCTGACCCGGAGATGATATACAAGATGATGATCGCCTCGATAACGGGGAATGCAGAATTTGCTCAGCAGACGCTTGCGGAGATATCGGAACGGGGGATAAAGCTGAAATAAACTATTTTTGGCATTTTATTTTTTCTAATAATGCTTCTACTTGGGTCTATCCCTCGCCGCACCTTTGCCTGCCGGCGGCGCCGGGCAAGCGCCCGGGGGCAGTTCCGATTTTACTTTATCGCGATGGTAAATCTATCTCCGCGTTTTAGGTCAGGAATAAAACATTAAAACCAAAGTGTACAAACATATATAGAGAGCCTATTTTCTAGGACTATCCTACAAGCAACAAACTAAAAGACAGCTTCAAAGTAATAATCTACGAACAGCAAAAAGAAATAAAAGCAGATTAACGGATAAGACATCTGCGATAGTTCGAGAAATAAACAGGGAGGATTCCGAAGGAGGGGCGTGCATGGTTGGGCGATTAATGTTTGCACGCCCCTCCTTGGGCACGTTTTTGGTGACTTTTGGGGTGCACCAAAAGTCACTCGCCCGCCCGGCGACA
>CACYDO010000285.1 GCA_902773165.1 uncultured Ruminococcus sp.
ATTTGCAGATTAAATCCGCCCGTATAAGCGTTAACGTCGATCATCTCACCGGCAAATGACAAGCCATTTACAAGCTTTGACCGCATTGTTTTGGGGTCGATCTCCTTTACGTTCACGCCGCCGCACGTAACTATCGCCTCTTCTATCGGACGAAATTCCCTGAATGTCAGTTCAAGTGATTTCAAAGTCTGCACAAGCGTTCTGCGCTCCTGCTTAGTTATCTCGCTGCACTTTTTATGCAGCTCGATATTGCTGAGCATTATCACTATCGGAATGAGCTTTTTCGGCAATAATTCCCCAAGAGAATTTACGATATCCCTATTCTTATTATTATCCAGATCGCGCAGCAGCCGCTTATCAAGCTGCTCAAACGCCAATCCCGGCTTTAAGTCGATAAAAAGCTTATAACTTCCGCCTTTGCGGAGATTAATATGCGAGCTTGCGGAGAGAACAAGCGGCCCTGTCACGCCGTAATGCGTGAAGAGCATTTCACCTAGCTCCTCGTAAAGCACCTTGTTTTTTTCGTTCTTTAATGTAAGAGTGACGTTTCGCAGCGACAGCCCCTGAATTTCCGCGCACCATTTTTCCTCTGTAACGATCGGGATAAGCGACGGTACCGGCTCTATAACAGAATGCCCGGCGCTCTGCGCAAGCTTAAAGCCAAAGCCGTCCGAGCCTGTCTGCGGATAAGAGCAGCCGCCGCAGCAAAGAATAACATTTTCTGCTCTATAGTCACGCTTAGCCGTTTTCACGCCGACAACATTTTTCTTTTCGTCAAAAAGCAGCGCCTCAACGCTTTCGCTGACTATTTTTACGTGCAGACGATTGAGCTTTACAAAAAAAGCGTCGATTATGTCGGTCGATTTATCCGACTGAGGGAAAACGCGCTTTCCTCTTTCTGTTTTAAGCTCGACGCCGCTTTCCTCAAAAAAGCGCATTGTATCCTGCGGTGAAAACGCCGCAAACGCGCTGTAAAGGAATCTGCTGTTGACAACGACTGACGACATCAGCGTATCCTTATCGCAGTTATTCGTTACGTTGCAGCGTCCTTTTCCCGTTATCAGCATTTTTCTGCCGATTTTTTCATTTCTGTCAAAGAGTGTGACGTTAAAGCCGCGCTGCGCCGCCGTAACTGCCGCCATGCAGCCTGCCGCGCCTGCGCCGACTATTATCACGCTATTTTTCTTCATCGGAATTATGTTCTCCGTTCTTCAAATAAATATTATATCTGTCCCAAATATTTTCGAGCTGGCGGAAGGTCTGCGTAACCTCGTCGCGCTTACGGGAAACAGTAGCCACGATAAGGGCATTTATCAGACTGAGCGGAGCTACGAGAGAATCCACGACAGAAGCCATATCGCTTTTTGCAACGAGAACGCAGTCGGCAATTTTCGTAACAGGCGCAGTCGTACTGTCTGTAATAGCGATGACCTTAGCTCCCTGCTGCGAAGCAAACTGCATAGCTTCAAGCGTAGAAGACGAATATCTCGGGAAGCTCAGCCCGATCATCACGTCATTTTCGCTCGTGCGAAAAAGCTGCTCGTACATTTCGCTCTTGCTTGTTGTTTCAATTATTTTTACATTGCCGAAAATAAGCTCCAGATAATAGCCCAGAAAACGCGCAAGCGCAAAGGAGCTTTTAACGGCGAAAATATAGATCTTATGTGCATTAAGAAGATAATCGACAGAACGCTCGAACGCCTCGGAATTATTCTCCTCTATCGTCTTTTTTATCAGCTTAATATCCTGATTAAGAACGCTTGTGAGTATATCCTGAGAATCAATTCTGTCGTGAGCGACGTCGATACGCTGAACCGATGTCAGCTTGTCGCGGATCATCTCCTGCATTGCCTTCTGAAGCTCCGGATAACCCTCGTAACCGACCTCTACGGCAAAGCGCACAACGGTAGATTCGCTGACGCCGACCGTTTCACCAAGACGCGACGCGGTCATATAAGCCGCCTTGTCGTAGTGATTGATGATAAACTCCGCTATCAGCTTTTGTCTTTTTGAAAGCCCTTCGAAAGCGTCGTTTATCCTTTCCAATAAATTATGCACTTAAACTCACTATCCTATACTAATAATCCTCTTGGGCGCTGTCCGCGTCGTCAAGGTGTTCTTCCGGAAGCTCTTCCTCAACAAACATCAGCTCATCGTCGTCGTCATCGTCCGCGATGATATGACCGTCCTCGTAAGCGACCTTCGGCAGCGGGTCTACGCGAACGTTATCCTCTGTTGCGTAGCCGAGAGTAACAAGCCGCCCGTTGACCTTTTCGCCGACAATAAGATATATAACCGCAAAAATCGGCACGCTGAGCAAAAGCCCGAGGAATCCGAAAAGACCTCCGCCGACAAGAACGCTGAACATGATCCAGAATCCGGAAATACCGAGCTGATCGCCAAGAATTTTCGGACCGATGAGATTTCCGTCAAGCTGCTGGAGCACAATAATAATTATCATGAATATCAGCGCCTGAATCGGGTCGATCATGACCAGAAGAACAACTCCCGGAATCGCGCCGATAATAGGTCCGAAAAACGGGATAATATTCGTAACGCCTACGAACACGCTGAGAAGAACCGCATAATCAATACCTACGATTTTCAGCACGATAAAGCACAGCAGACCAATTATCATAGAGTCGATTATTTTTCCATAGAGAAATTTACCGACTTTATTATTACAGATATCAACTGTTCTCATAACTCTGCCGAGATATTTCTGCGGAACTATTGAGTAAGTGATCTTTTTGACCTGATTCATCAGCATTTCCTTATTAGCGAGGTAATAAATAGAAACGACCAGGCTGAGGATCACGTTATAAATAACGTTATAAAGGTTTTTGGTGAAATCGAAGATATGGGGGAACAGGTAATTCATAATACCCGACAAAATATTCCCCACGTCGATCATGCCGGAAGCGTCCGTAATGTCGCCGCCCGTATACTGGGCGATAAACTCGTTTATGCTTGCGAAAAGCTCGGACATAGTTTCTGTTTTAAAGCCGAAGCGCGCCGCAATTCCAAACACCCATTGCTGAAAGGAGCTGTAATAAATGCCGAAATTATCTATGACACCCTGAATACTGCTTGTTATCTGCGGAATGATTATACTTAGCAGCAGAAATACCGCAGCAAACAAAATAGCGAAGGAAAGGATAAGGGAAAGCGGCTTTCTGAGTCTTGCAAGAAACTCGTCGAGTCTGCCTTTACGCTCCTCCGGGGGCTTATCCATAAAAACGAACGCCCTGTTCATAAAGAAGGTATACGGGATATTTAGAACATATGCTACGATAAATCCGACCAAAAACGGCGTAAGCACTCCGATAAGCTCATTAACGGCTGCAATTATGAGGTCAAGCCTTGTCAGCATCATCACAAGCAGCGCGGCAAGCACCAGCAACAGCGCTACTGAACGGAACACGCTTTTCGACAATCCACACACCTCCCTTACACAAATCACATTTATTATATATATTATATAATATATCAAAATCATCAAAAAGTAAAGAGGATTACAAAAATGTATCCACCGGGCAAGCGCCCGGGGGCAGTTCCGATATTACTTTTTTGTGACGGGTAATCGGTTTCCGCGTTTTTTAATTTGGAGCTAACACCAAAATAGAAATCTCCTCGCTTACGTCTATCCGACAGACAATAAAGCCATAGTTAACGCCATATATAGTGAGCCTATTTGTCTTAGACTGACCGACGGGCAGGGGGATTCTGAAGGGGGCGAGCATACTGCAAGCGTACAACCTTTGCTAGCCCCCCATTCGGCGTTTTTTTGGTAACTTTTGGCGGCAAAAAAAGTTACAGAGTAGGGTTATAGGCGGCAGCCTATAACGATCCAAACCGAGGAGTAGTGACAGCTATGTTTTCTCTCCATGAAACGAACGAAGCGTAGTTTTGGGACGCGGAGTTTATTAAACAGAGAGAGTAAAAGCATACTAAAACAGCGTCATCTGATTAGATTCCGGCAGATCTCCGAATGCGCCTATCGCCTTAAGCGCTTCAATAACCGTCTTAGATACCTTCGAATCTCGCGCTACATCTTCAATAGAAAGGAAATTCCCCTTCTTCGCGACTTCACTCAGGCTCTCCGCCGCAGCTTCGCCTACGCCCGGCATTGACGAAAACGGCAATCTCAATGCGCCGTCTTCTATGAGGAATTTTTTCGCCTCAGATTTGTAAATGCTTATCGGAAGTACTCTTACTCCTCTGGCAAGCATTTCGTTTATGATCTGTAGGTTTGCAAGATCTGATTTTTCCTTTGCACTTGCAGAGTTTCCCTTTTCGTTTATAGACTTGATCTTGTCCATAACAGCCTGTTTTCCTCCGAGTGCGGCTTCTGCGTCAAAGCCCTCTCCTCGTGCCGTAAAATATGCGGCATAGTATGCCACAGGCTCGTATACCTTGTACCAGCCCAGACGAAGCGCCGCGATCATATAAGCGGCGGCGTGCGCCTTCGGGAACATATACTTGATCTTCATGCAGGAATCAATATACCAATCCGGAACATCATGCTCCTTCATCGCTTTTATATGCTCCTCAGTAAGCAGCTTTGTCGCGTTGCCCTTACGCACGATCTCCATGATCTTAAACGCCATTTTCGGTTCAAGACCCTTGTGCATAAGGTACGTCATAATGCTGTCACGCGTACCGATAACCTCGGATATCGTACAAGTTCCGTTGTGAATAAGCTCCTGCGCGTTACCCAGCCAGACGTCCGTACCGTGAGAAAGACCAGCGATCTGCATAAGGTCGTCAAAGGTTTTCGGCTTAGCTTCAACAAGCATCTGACGCACAAATCCCGTACCCGTTTCGGGCAGAGAAAACGTGCCTGTTTCGCTGTCGATATCCTCCGGGGTAACGCCCAGAGCTTCTGTTGACGTAAACAGCGACATAACCTTTTCGTCTGACATCGAAACGTCCATTACCTTGATACCGGTATATTCTTCGAGATAATGATACGTAGTAGGCACAACGTGACCGAGCTCGTCAAGCTTACAGATCGTATCGTGGATAGAATGGAAGTCGAAGTGGGTCGTAATATTATCGTTTTTCATATCGTTAGCCGGGTGCTGAACGGGGCAGAAATCGAAAATACTCATTCCCCTCGGCACAACGACCATGCCGCCCGGGTGCTGACCCGTCGTTCTCTTGATACCCGTACAGCCTGCGGCGAGCCGCTGCTCCTCAGCCTTATGGAATACGTGCTGAGTTTCCTCGGCGTATTTTTTCACGTAGCCGAACGCTGTTTTATCAGCGACCGTTGCTATTGTTCCGGCTTTAAATACGTTTTCCTTTCCGAAAAGCTCCTCTGTATATCGATGCGAACGCGACTGATATTCACTTGCGATATTAAGGTCGATATCGGGGACTTTATCTCCGTCAAAGCCGAGGAATGTTTCAAACGGTATCTCATGACCGTCGCGGCGATATTTCGTACCGCATTTCGGACATATTTTTTCGGGAAGATCAAAACCCGAGCCGTAGCTGCCGTCTGTGATAAACTCACTGTTCAGGCAATCGGGATTCGGGCAGATATAGTGCGGAGAAAGAGGATTGACCTCGGAGATACCCGACATTGTAGCGACGAAAGACGAGCCTACCGAACCTCGCGAGCCTACGAGATAGCCGTGCTTCTCGGAATCGGCAACGAGCTTCTGAGCCGTCATGTAAAGAACAGAGAAGCCGTGCTTTGTGATAGAGCCAAGCTCCTTGTCGAGCCTGTCCTTAACGATTTTCGGCAATGGATCGCCGTATATCTTCTTTGCGCGTTCCCATGTGATCGAAGTAAGCTGCTCCTCGGCGCCGTCGATAAACGGGGGAAAGTTGCCGTCCGGGATAGGCTTTATCTGCTCGACCATATCTGCGATCTTATTCGTATTCGTAACGACGATCTCATA
>CACYDO010000286.1 GCA_902773165.1 uncultured Ruminococcus sp.
ACGCACAAATATAAGTGGCAATCGCGGCAATAAGTGTCGTCGATCAATAACCTCAGCGGAACTGCCTGTGGCCGCTTGGCCACCGCCCGGAGAACATATGCACTGCAAAAGTGGCAGACGCGGCAATAAGTGTCGTCGATCAATAACCGCAGCGGAACTGCCTGCGGCCGCGTGGCCGCAGGCAGTTCCGATTTTACTTTACTGTGATGGTCAGTTAGTCTCCGAGTTCTGTGTTGCCAACTAATATTTTACACATATGGCGTGCCGGGCGCCTGTCAAGGGTGATGACGCAGCATTGCGGAAATCAGACCGAAAAGATTTAAAGTGTTTTATTGAATTTTAGTATTATATAATTCTACTTAATTAATAAGCATACCGATATATTTCTGATACGGTATCCCGTAATTTCTGTCGGTTATATTTTCTGCTTCGTTCATCATAACATAGCTGATGAATGAAGCGGCTTTTTGCGCTGCGGTGCTTATGTCCTGATTATTAGCAGCAGCGGCGCAAATTACAGATGTGAAAATATCCCCCGTTCCGCTCATGCTGCCGCCGCAGCGCTTAGCTCTTGCCACAGTGTATTTTCCGTCCTTTACCGTGATATTTGAGATTTTCTCTCCGCTGTCTATCCCTGTAACGATCGTGACTTTTCCCCGATCTCTTCCGATCGCGCCGCATAATCTTACTATCTCGCTGCAAAGCTCTTTTTCGGGCATATTAATCATATCCTCGTAGTTTCCACCGCTGAGAAGACAAAGCTCCGTCAGATTCGGCGTAATGATATCCGCGTCGAAAACAAGCCTTGCAAGCTTGTCAAATGCACTGTCGTCAAGGAATTCGAAGCGCTTTCCGTTATCCCCTGAAATCGGATCAACAATTACCGTTGTTCCCTTTTGCCGGTAAAAGCTTATAAGCTTTTCTGCGTGATCGCATTCGCATGCGTCAGCGATAAAGCCGATGTATATCACATCAAGCTGAGGAGAAATCTCTATAATAGAATCAACAACTTTTTTCATAGGCTCTGCCATAGATATTACCGCGCTCTGCGAAAATCCCGTCTGCGCAGAAAGAACAGCGGTCGGTATCAGGCATGATTCAACGCCCATTGCCGAAAGTATGGATATATTGGCGTTTCCCGAGCAGTTTCCCAGCCCGGAGATATCGGTTATCAAAGCGGCTCTTTTCATAGTAAGATCCTTTCCCGGAATGAATAATAATTAATGTGCTGCGGATAATAATTATGATAAAAAATCAAAGAGAGAGGTCGTTGTCATGGCGGTAAGAACAGACCTTGCGCTTGAAGCGCAGGAGATAGAGCAGGAAAATCTCAGCGGAGTGGATATCAGCGAACGCAGTGAAAACGGCATGAGGATAACCTCGCTGTCAATAAAAACGACTGAAGCCGCAAAGCGTTTGGGCAAGGAATGCGGCACATATATCACCTGCGAATTCCGTGCGCTTACAGATGATTTTACGGCTGCCGATCTGCGCTTGCAAACGATAGGTGAGCTGATATCGCAGCTTGTTCCAAAAAAAGGCTGTGTGCTTGTCGTTGGAGTGGGCAATCACAACATAACGCCCGACGCGCTCGGACCAAAGGCTGCCGATAAGGTTCTTGCAACGCGCCATCTTACCGGGAAATCCGCGGCACTGCCGTGGTTTGACAATCTGCGCAGCGTGTGCGTGCTGTCTCCGGGTGTACTCGGGCAGACAGGGCTTGAAATAGGCGAGCTTATCGGCGGAATTATAAAGAACGTCGGTGTTTCCTGTGTGATCGCAATCGATGCTCTTGCTTCACGTCGGCTCAACCGGCTTGGGTGTACCGTTCAGATCTCCGATACAGGCATATCCCCCGGCGCAGGAGTCGGAAATCACCGAGCCGTTTTAAGCGAAAAAACTCTCGGTGTTCCCGTCATAGGCGTGGGCGTTCCGACTGTCGTTGACGCAGCAACGCTTGCCTTTGACATTCTCGGTGACGCAGGCGCAGACAAGCGTGCGCCAATACCGCGTTTTGCCGCAGATATGGTGGTAACTCCGCGCGAGATCGACCTGCTTACTCAGCGCGCTTCACTGCTGATCGGTATGGCGATAAATATAGCCCTGCAGCCGCAGCTGACGGCTGAGGAGCTTTTTCAGCTCGTGTGATTATGAATATAAGGAGCAAGCATAGCCGCAAGGCGCTGTGAGGAGAACTTTTCTTCAAGAAATGCGTCTGTGAATGCGTCGAGATTTTCGTCGGAATGCTCAATTTCCTTTGAATATTTTTGGTAAATAAGCATGCGCTTCTGCTCGTCTGATCCTGCATTTTCATGTGAGATCAGCGCAGCGCACACGACGCAGGCGCAGAATGCTCTTTTTATTGTCGTGATGATATCGTAGCTGGATATCGCTGTCAGATAATAACGTGCCGTGTAGTATAAAGCCATGCTCGTAAGCTCCTCGTAGATCTCTTCGGGGAGCTTTTCGTTTTTGCATGATACGGCGAGTCTCAGCCAATCCTTGTCCATGACATCGAGGTCTTTGTGGAGTTCGAAAACATCTCCGATATCAGCTTTCGCGTCCTTATCGGAAAATTCGGTGAACTCACGCGCCTTTGCTTCGTCAAATATTTCATCGTCGATAAGCAGCTGTACATGCTCCGAAAATGCAAGAACCTTCCTCATTTTTTGAGGGAACGGGGATTTTTCGTGCAGCATTTCTGCTGTCAAAGAGCGCATATTGAGCAAAAAATTCATATACTCACAGCTGTAGCTGTTATCGCCGTGTACCGATAAAGTATCGCTGATGAAATCAAATTTGTCTTTGTTGATTATCATCAGCCTTGCGGCTTCGGGACAGGCAGGCGTGAGCAGATATTCCGTAAATTCGGTGTAATCCTGCGTTATTCTCGGGAAAAGGCGGCAGGTTTTGCAGATATGCTCCTCGCCGTATTTTTGCTGAATGCTGCATAATTTATCGGCGCTCAGAAACGGACATACGCCGTTTTCAAAAACGATTACGTTATCGCCGTCCTCGTCCTTTTGTATACGCGAGAGGGTATCTGTATCATTTTTCGAATTATAAAAATCAAGGACTTCGTCATTTACAACGATATCCCAGTCCTTACAGCATGTATCGGGGCAGCTGCCGGCAATGCAGGAAAAGCTGCGGTAAAATTCAGGGATAATATCTTTATGGTCAGCCATTGGCGAATCTCTCCTTGGCGCTTATTTTTTCTGTTGTAAATAAATTAACATAAAGAAAGCTTTTTGTCAAACTATTTTTTCCTGTCGGTGTGCACCGACAGGCAGTTCCGGTTTTACTTACTGTGACCGTAAGTTGGTCTCCGCGTTTTAGGTTGCCTACGAATAT
>CACYDO010000287.1 GCA_902773165.1 uncultured Ruminococcus sp.
ACTGATTTGCAGATATCTCATCGAAGGGAACGAGTCTGGAACCTGAAGTCTTTTTATGATACCCTGACGCAAGCAGATCCATCAATTCATCCATAGAAGACACATCTTTGGGAACGCGGACAATACACACTGCTGCTTCAAGTCTGATTGCTGCTTCACCGGTTTTCCAATCATTTCCAAATCGCTCGAGTATATCATTTACCGCAGCTTCGGCCTTTTTATCGGCATCACCCGGATATAAAATTGCAAAATCCTCACTTCTGTAATAATACAGCGTTTCTTCCGAAGAAATTGATGTCAGCCACGATGACACCTGCATAAGAAGACTATCCATCTCTCTTCCGTTAAAAAGCTTTGAGAAGAGATCCATATTTGTCAGTTTTATAAGAACGATACGGCATGTCTGATCGGTTTCTATCAGACGTCGGCTTGCATCTACCAATGCAACGCGGTTCAATGCACCGGTGACCGGATCGGTATATCCGCTTCTTTCCTCCAGCATAACCAACATACCGAGCAAGCTTAACGATTCTGCAAAAAGTTCTACCACCAGATCGGACCGCAGCCCCTGCACAACTACCCCCACAGCCGACAAAACCATTAAGATACCTATCGCCCTGCTGTCAGATTGTGAGATTGCTTTTTTATATCGAAAGAAAAACACAAATGCCAGAATAAGATAAACCAATCCTGTGACATAAAGAAAGGTTATGAGCGAACCTCGATGATATACAAACTGTTCGTCCATATAAAAGGCAAACCCTGTAAAGCTGTTAGTCAGAACAAGAAATTCACCAAATAAAAAAGGGAAAAAGAAAAGAACATAGAAACGCCTGCTGCGTCCTACGCTTGCACCATTTACATTCATTATGTACAGGGTAAAGAATGTAGACAGCGCATTGTGAAATAAAAAATAGATAGCATGAAAAAAATACTGCCAGAACACCACTTTTTCCGAGGCGATCATTTGCAGATAGACACCGATTATGGAAGAAGATGCAGATAGTATGACGGAAACCATCAGAATTAAAAAAACAAAGTGCTGATTAAGCATCTTACCCCATATTCCCTCAAACGAGAACTTATACTGTCTTCTTTTAGTAGTCAGACTGTAAAACAGGCATATCAAGGTCAGAATAAATGCAGCAGGTTCAAAATTCACATTATTCATATCAGGTCACTCCTTAACATCAAACTATTTTGCATTGTTATCTGCGCTCCTGTTTCACGAATATTTCACTAAATACAGAATAACATTTTCATTATATAATCCCACACAATCCAAATATTGTATCAGCTTTAGGGAGCATTTTTTCAAGTGATTTTCACATTTTCAACTATTCTTTTACAACAATTTTTCGTTTTATAGAATTATTATACTATATATCCCTTATGATTACAATACATTTTTCCATTTCGTTTTATGTCAAAATTGTAAAACACGGCATGAAAACCGGGAATTTCCTGCCGTGTTACATTAGCTTTTCTCTATTATAATTATAGCAGTCCAAAAGATAAGTACAAAAAAGGAGCTGATGCCCGGCAAGTGACCGGATAACCTACGCACTAATATAAGTTGCATGCGCGGCACTAAGTGTCGTCGATCAATAACCGCAGCGGAACTGCCTGTCAGCGCGTGCCGACCCGTGAGGCAGTTCCGCTTTTGCTTTATTAACGGATACTTGGTTTCCGCGTTTTTGGGTTGCCTCCTAATACTTTACACTAACGTAATGCAGGGTAAGAAAAGGGACAAAGGCATACTGTCTTATGTCAAGAACATTGACACAGCCATGGGTGCTGCTGCGCGCCGAACTTTTGCAGTTATTTTTTGGAATGCTTTAATCAAATAATGA
Source organism: uncultured Ruminococcus sp. (assembly GCA_902773165.1). Taxonomy (GTDB): domain Bacteria; phylum Bacillota; class Clostridia; order Oscillospirales; family Acutalibacteraceae; genus RUG592. Next base: position 1,854 of record CACYDO010000287.1, read on the forward strand.
CAATTGCTTGTGCTTTTCCGGCATTTCGGCGATATATCGAAAACACTCGTCGGGATTATGTATAATACCGTAATTTTCACATAGAGAATTGAAGATATTCATCAAATTATCGTTGTTCGGGCTATTGACCTCATAAGCGTTTCCATATGTTTTTTGATATTCACAGGATAGTCCCGGAAAATGCCTGTCAAGTTCACGGTAGTAGTATTCTCTGTTTCCGCTTCGTAGTGTCATGCCAATGTTAAAACAGATTATACCTTTCACTCCAGAGTCGATACAATATTCAAACATAGTCCGCACGTTTTCCTCTGTGTCTGTCAGAAAGGGCAGCATCGGCGTCAGCCACACTACTGTAGGAATCCCTCTTTTTTGAAATTCCTTCAGCACTTCATAACGGCGCGATGTGGTACATACGTTCGGCTCTATGATTTTGCTGAGCTTATCGTCTGCTATCGTCAGTGACATTTGCAAAACGCTTTTCGATTTTTTGTTGATACTTTCAAACAAGTCAATATCACGCAGCACCAAATCTGATTTTGTTATTACCGAAGCACCGAATTCGTAACGGTCAATAAGCGAAAGGCACTTTCTTGTAAGCTGCAGCTTTTCCTCGCAGTGCTGATACGGGTCGCTCATAGAGCCTGTGCTTATCATGATTCTCTTTCTTTTTGATCTCAGGATATTTTCCAAAAGCCCGGGAGCGTTTTCCTTTACCTCGATATCTTCAAACGGGTGTTTCATCTGGTAGCATTCGCTCCTGCTGTCGCAGTAGATGCAGCCGTGAGAACAGCCGCGATAAATATTCATTCCGTTCCATTTTGTCAGAAGTGATTTTGCTTTTACAAAGTGCATAGACTTCACTCATTCCATTGGTATTTTGACATATCAACATTTCCGTTTTCTTTGAATGCAATGCCCTCGTCTTTAAGAAGAGAACGCTGTTCAGCCCAGCCGGGAGCAGTTCTGCCTGAATAATTCACAACTCTGTGACATGGGTACTGTCCGTAATACTCCGCACGGCTCAATATCCTGCCAACAAGCCTTGCATTTTTATCGTGCCCTGAAAGTCTTGCAATCTGACCGTAAGTTGCGACCTTACCTTCGGGTATCTCACCTACTACAGACAGAACTTCATAGATCAGATCATTATTCATTTTAGACATTTCAAATTTTTCTCCATATTATACATCTATACACGCCAAAGTATTTCTCAGCTCGATCCGCTGCGCCCGCCTCGACTGTGGTAACGTTTTTCTTGTCATAATTATGATCGTCCGTGATTATTATCTTGGGAGCCATATAATCGCGAATATGCCACTACTCACTTCGTACACTGCGTATTTTCATGAAATATTTTAGGTAACACCGCACAAATACCGCTTAACGACTTAGCACCAAAGCGGTATTGCCTTTACAATAAGCTCTGATTATTTAATACCCGCATTAATAACAGTCTTTTCTGTTACTCTGTATTTAATTGATTTGGGATCACAAGTATCCGAGATGGAATTTACTTATTAATTCAAGCTTACAAAAGGCATTTCGACGATAGCTTGCCGAAAAAAAACTGTCCTCTCATTCGCCAACAACAAAATAATTTTATCAATATGTTGAAATTTTCGTCATAAAATGGTATAATCTGATTAAGTGAAAATAATTCACACCTTTAAAGGAGATATATTATTATGAGTGACACGAATGCTATAAGCATAGACGACCTGAATGAAGACGAGCTCGCTCTTTTATTTGACATCAGAATGTTAACAGAAAGCCAGCGCAACGAACTCGCAGAACGTATGCAAAGCTTTATCGAGGAAAATGACCGCAAATAAAAAATCGCTTGCCTGTGTCAACAGGCAGGAGCGGCAGCCTGCAACGCAAAGGCGCTATGGTGCAGATTTCCGGCAAAAAATCCGAGCCGAAAAGACAAGCCTTTTATAGGCTCGGATTTTTGCACACTAAAATATCTATACAACCGCAGTTTTATCAAATCTTTAAACAGATTGTTTTTTACTGAAACGATGCAGTATAAGAAATATTCCAAAGACATACAAGACAGTCAGCGCAATATTAATATACATATTTCTTCTGAACAAAAGCATCAGCACTACGAAGCTAACGCCAATCGACACAAGTGACAGGATAAAACGTGCATTCGGGCGACACTTTGATTTGCTGTAGCGAAGGGTAAAAAACAGCGAAACATAGTACATTATGAATGATAAAATCAGCATCAGCATTTTCGGCAGCAGAGCAATTTCACTGTTGTGCATAAATTCAAGCGATGTCGTAATGAGACTGAGTGCGAATATCAAGAAAATGTGCAGCATCATGTACGTAAGTCCTGTGTTGCGCATCGTTATGTCTATCAAGTGGTCATATACTGTACCGTAGCTGAGAAAAAGCCCGACAACGATCAGAAAGCTCATCGATGCGAAATACAAAGAGTTCACTGTCAGACCACCCTCAAAATATCCGGAAAGTGCAGTTATCATCTCGCCAAAAGTAAACACGACATAAAGCATCGCTCTTTCTGAAAGATGCGTAAAATCCACAAGAACGACCTTTGACTTGCTGCCATGCAGCATCGTTACAACAATGCCGAATAAAACTGCAAAAGGCGCTACCGTGAAGCCTGTGGCACGATAAACTGGATATGTAATCAGTACCAGCAGCGCTTCAATGAAAAGCACAAAGCCCATACGCTTTGTCTGCTGGTATATATGCGGATCGTCTTTTCTGTTGCGCAGCTCGATAAAATA
>CACYDO010000288.1 GCA_902773165.1 uncultured Ruminococcus sp.
CGCGAAACGCTGGAGCTGCTGGAGTGCGGCTTGGTGGATCTTCTGGTCGGAACGCATTCGCTGATCTCTGACAACGTTATTTTTAAGAATCTGGGTATCGTTATTACCGACGAGCAGCACCGCTTTGGCGTAAGGCAGCGCGCCGATCTACTTGCAAAGGGCGCAGAGCCGCATCTCCTGGTAATGTCTGCAACGCCGATCCCGAGAACGCTGGCTCTTATGATCTACGGAGATCTTGATATCTCGATCATAAACGAGCTTCCCCCGGGCAGACAGAGGGTCGATACATTTCTTATAGACAGCTCGATCAGAATGAGAGCTTATAATTTTCTTATCAAGAATATTAACGAAGGAAGACAGTGCTACATTGTGTGTCCTGCCGTTGAAAATACCGAGGGCGGCTTAAAAGGCGTTGAGGAATATACAGCCGAGATATCCGCAACGGTATTTAAAGATTACCGCGTAGGCGTTCTTCACGGAAAAATGAAGCCTGCCGATAAAGACTCCGTTATGAATGAGTTTATTTCGGGTGAAATAAACGTGCTTGTTTCAACAACGGTCATCGAGGTCGGCGTAGATGTGCCGAACGCAGCGATAATGATGATAGAAAATGCCGAACGCTTCGGACTTTCGCAGCTTCATCAGCTGCGCGGCAGAGTCGGAAGAGGGGAGCATAAATCGTACTGCATTCTTATTTCGGACGCAAAGGGTGAGGACGCAAAGCGGCGTTTAAAGGCCTTGTGCGAAACCAACGACGGCTTCAGAATTGCCGATGAAGATCTGAAATTAAGAGGACCGGGAGATTTCTTCGGGTCGCGTCAGCATGGACTGCCGGAAATGAAGATAGCCGATCTTGCGGAAAATGTAGATGTTTTAAGGGAAGCACAATCTGCGTGCGCAGATATTATGGACAGATATAATGATATGGCGAATGACGAGCTGAGAGGACTTCACGCCGAGGTCAGAATGCTGTTCAGCAATGTAGGAACGCAGTTAAACTAATATTTTTATACGATTTTTTAACCACGCATAGCGATCAATAATTATATATATTTAGAGAAAAGGGGAAAAAACGATGAGAGTAAAAAGATGGGCGGCGGCGCTGCTTTGTGTGCTGTTGGTCGTTTCGTGCTTTTCGCTGCCGGCACAGGCTGCAACGTTCACGGCTAACGTAAACACAACGTGTCATGCGATCTTTATGCAGAATCTTGACACGGGCATTGTCGTTTATGAGAAGAATTCAACCGAAAAAATGTATCCGGCTTCAACGACGAAGATCATGACGTATATCGTTACGGTGGAGAACGTTCCCGACGTCAAGAATACGAAGGTCATTGTCGAGCAGGACGTTCTGGACGAGCTGCTTGGTACAGGAAGCTCGCTGTCGGGTCTTGAGCATTTTACAGGAGAAGCAGTAACGGTTTACGACCTTCTCAACTGCCTTATGATAAAATCGGGCAATGATGCGGCTCTTGTGCTTGCCGATTATATCGGCGAAGGCTCTGTGCAGAAGTTTATCGACATGATGAACGATAAGGCGAAGGAGCTTGGCTGCAAAAATACTCATTTCGTCAACCCTCACGGTCTTCATGACGAGGATCATTATACAACGGCTGCCGATCTGGCGGTCATTATGCAGTACGCTCAGACTCTGCCCGACTTCAACGAGATCTGCTCAACTGTTTCAACGTATATTTCCGTTGACGCAGATAAGGAGTATCCTCTCATTACAACGAATTATCTCATAGATCAGGTCAACGGCGGCGATTATTATTACCCGTACTGCAAGGGCGGAAAAACGGGTACAACCGACGAAGCAGGATATTGCTTATGCACAACGGCTTCAAACGGCGGCTACACGTATATGTGTATCGCGATGGGCGCGCCTTCTGTTAACGAGGACGGAACAGAGGTCGAAACAAACGGCGCTATGGTCGATTCCAAGAATATGTACGAGTGGGCGTTCGATACGCTGGAGCTGAAATCGGTTATCGACGAGAAAACGCCTGTATGCGAAATACCGATAGAACTTGCGTGGGATCAGGATACCGTTCAGCTCGTTTCTCAGGGCAGCTTTTCCACACTGCTGCCAAATGATGTTGAAACATCAAGCATTGACATAAAAACGGAGATTCCCGATTCCCTTACAGCGCCCGTTATAGAGGGCAACGTGATCGGCACTGCGACTGTCAGCTACGCAAATCAGGAGCTTTGCAAGGTCAATCTTATCGCTGCGGAAACTGTTGAGCGCAGCAAAATGCTGTTTTTCCTCGAATCTGCAAAGAAAATTCTTAAATCGCGCTGGATGATCCTCGCGATCAGCATTGTGGTTATCCTCTTCATTATTTACATAATCCTTACGCAGATCTACAACAGCCGCAAGAAAAAGAATAAGAAGATGAAGGACAAAAAGAGAAGAAGAGCTTCATCAAAGAAGGATAAATAATATCGTTTTTTCTGATACGGAAAATTGTTAAGAAATATTGCCGCACGGGAACTTCCTGTGCGGCTTTTTTCTTCGTTGTAAAGCAAAACATGTAGCAAATAACACAAAAAATTAAAAAAAGCTCTTGATTTTTATATTTAATTGTGGTATCATATGTACATGGAGAACAGTATAGCCGTTTGAGACGGCAGTTTTTCCATATTTTACCGTATCGTTTTTTCAAAGCGAAATATGCGGTACAAGTTTTCAAATGAAAGGGTGGGATCATATGAAGATTACCTACACAGCAAGAAAAGTTACACTCAAAGACAACTTTAAGGAGCGTGTTGAGAAAAAGCTCAGAAAATATGAACGCGTTTTCTCCGGGGACGCGGAGGTAAACGTTAAGGTGACGGTCTACAAAAACCGCCAGACCGTCGAGATCACGATAAATGATAACGGTATGATCTACCGTGTTGAAGATACAAAGGCGGAGATGAACGAGGCTCTCGATACTATTACAGACAAGCTTTCGCGGCAGATCAGAAAGAACAAGACGCGTCTTGCCAAGAGATTGAGAGATACTGCGTTTGACGAGCCGCTTAGCGATGAAAGCGCTGCTGACGATGAAGATCAGGAAGAGGTTACTTACGAGCTTTTCCGTACAAAGTCGGTATCGCTGAAACCGATGTCCCCCGACGAAGCAATCCTTCGCATGAACATGGTCAACCACAAGTTCTTTATGTTCCTGAACTCCGACACTGACAAGGTAAGCGTTGTTTACATCAGAGATAACGGAGATTACGGAATGCTGGAGTCTGAGGTTGAAGGCTGATAAGCTGATAATATTTAATTAAGATCACTACTGCGCTCGGTTGCTGTTATCCTGCTGCAAGGCTGCGAACAGGAATGGCAGAGCAAAATTTAACATCTCCTTAACACGGTGGGTGTACAAACCGCAAGGTTTGTACACCTTCCGCTTTTTTAAAATAATAATCTCACCTAACCAAACAGACTGCACGGCTGTATATATAGTGAACCTCGAGTTGATTTATTCTATATGCCGCACCTTTGCCTGCCGGCGGAACCGGAATTTTTTGCTTGACATATGGGCGGAAAAATGGTATTATAATGAGAGAATTTCGAGACGATGGCTGCGGTGCGCTTTGACCGCGGACAGCTCGGGAATCTTAGTTCGCAAAGGGGTTTTCCAGAATGAAATATTTGCTGAAGAATGCCACTGTTTTTCAAAATTCCGGTATTAGCAAAAATGATGTGCTTGTTGATGACGGTAGAATTGTTTCTGTCAGCGCCTGCATTGAAGCAGACAGCGAAACAAGCGTTTTTGATTTGAATAATTGTTTCGTATTTCCCGGTTTTATTGATGTTCATGTACATCTAAGAGAACCGGGATTTTCATATAAAGAAACAATAAAAACAGGCTCGCTTGCAGC
>CACYDO010000289.1 GCA_902773165.1 uncultured Ruminococcus sp.
ACGTCCTCCTGCTCTGCAAAAGCCATTTCGAAATCGAGCTGATAGAATTCACCGGGAGAACGATCTGCTCTTGCGTCCTCATCGCGGAAGCATGGCGCGATCTGGAAATACTTGTCAAAGCCGGAAACCATAAGAAGCTGCTTGAAGATCTGCGGAGCCTGCGGAAGAGCGTAGAATTTACCCTTGTGCTTACGGCTCGGAATGAGGTAATCTCTCGCGCCCTCGGGAGAAGACGTTGAAAGAATGGGGGTATTGATCTCCATAAAGCCCATCTCGGTCATCTGGCTGCGCAGGAACGAAACGATCTCGCTTCTGAGAACGATATTATCGTGATTCTTCTTATTTCTGAGATCGAGGAAACGATATTTCAGACGAACCTCTTCCTTTACGTCCTTGGCAGAGGATATCTCAAACGGAAGATTCGCCTTACATCTGCCGAGAACGGTAAGGCTGTCTGTATGAACCTCGACCATACCTGTTGCGATCTTGGGGTTGATCGTATCTTCATCTCTCTTAACGACCTTGCCCGAAACTGTAACGGTGCATTCCTTATTTATATCTTTAAGTAATTCATCATCATGAACAACGACCTGAACGACGCCGTACTGGTCGCGGATATCGAGGAACATTACGCCGCCGTGATCTCTGATATTCTCGACCCAGCCGGAAACTCTGACGTCTCTGCCAATGTCGCTTTCTCTGAGTTCACCGCAGGTATGTGTGCGGTACTTATTTTCTCTCATCATAATATCTCTGCCCTTTCATGCCTGTTTTAAGATCATTTGGGAAACATATACGCCCTATGATCCGCAATTATAATTATTATACCATTTTTTGCATACACTATCAAGCTTTTTTTCAGTTCCGATTATAGTTTTTGTTACCTAAAACCGGTTTGCGCGCCGCGAGCAGAACCTTTTTTAGTTTTTTCTTTTAGTTCTTATAAATGTGTAAATTATATAAGCCTGTTTAACAATCCTTGTAAAATGTTATGAGGAGTTCTGCCGGGATAGGTTAGTTGCTGGAAATTGTTTATTTACAATTATTTAACTGTCGAAGAATAATATGAGATTCCACGGCGCGCAGACCAACTGACCATCACGGTAAAGTAAAATCGGAACTGCCTCCGGGCGCTTGCCCGCCGCCGGGGGTTGTATAAATTGGAGAAAAATTGTATAATAGGAGTAGATGTTACTAATGTGGCAATTAAATAATCCAATTTAGCGACCATCGTAAAAATGTTACGTGAAGCTCTGCCAGAGTGCAGGTGACGCGCAGCGCCACGCATTAAAAGCCCCCTTCCCTTCGGAGGGAACGAAGGAGGCTTAGGGTAGGTTGTGCTGCGAAAGCGAAGAGAAGATTTGTCTATGAACGATTATTTAGTTGCCGAAGTAATGAGGAAAGGGAAGGAAAGCCTTTATGGAAATCGTATTTGTTTTGTTGGGAGCGTTCTTTTCGGTTTTGTTCGCATTGTTTTTTCTGCCTGTTTTCGGAAATGTCCTGAATATCGGAAATATTGTCGGAATGATCTTCTGCGCTGTTATGGCGCTTGCTTTGTTCGGTCATAAAAAAGTCGGCAAGGCTGCCGCGGCGATGAAGGAGCATGCAGTCGGTAAGATCATCGTTTACGCCGTACCCGTTTTATTTATTATCGGTATAATTTACGTTGGTTTTCTTACATCGCTGATAATTACAGCCGATAAAACAGAGCCTGAGCCGAATGCGACCGTCATCGTGCTTGGCTGTCAGGTTCGCGGAGATCACCCGTCGCTCATGCTGCTCCAGCGAATACATACTGCGGAGGAATACCTCAGCTCTCACCCAGACGCCGTGTGTATCGTTTCGGGAGGAAAGGGCAGCGACGAACAGATAAGCGAAGCTCAGTGTATGTTCGAGTACCTTACGGAAATGGGTGTCTCAGAAGACAGGATAATCATGGAGGACAGATCGACAAATACCGTAGAAAATATCGCTTACAGCAAGGAATTTATCGAGCAGCGCGGTCTTTCCGAAAATACCGCGATCGTCACCGATATTTTTCACGAATACCGCGCTTCTCAGATAGTAAAAAACGCCGGTCTTTCCTTCGGAGGAGTCCCTGCCGACGTTTCCTGGTATCTGCTCCCTACATTTTACGTTCGCGAGCTTATCGCGATAACCGCAACATTTGTCGGATTGGCGTAGGCTGTGGGAATGAGGAATCAGCATTTCCGAAAAAATATGGAGTATTGAGCTTAAGGAACGGCAAATAACGGCAAATTATAATGATTATGAGGTGTAATTATGTCAGTACAAAATGAACTTGTAGATTTGTTAAAGAAAAATCAAATGACGATATCCAGCGCCGAAAGCTGTACGGGCGGAATGATATCGCAGATGATAACGGACGTTTCGGGAGCAAGCGAGGTTTTTGAGCTTGGCGTTTGCTCATATTCAAACAGAATAAAAATAAATATCCTCGGCGTCCCGAAAAGCGTTATAGACGAACACACCGAGGTCAGCACGCAGTGCGCAGAGGAAATGGCGATCGGCGTAATGAGGCTTTCCGGCTCGGATATTTCCGTAAGCACAACCGGTATCGCAGGCCCTTCCGGCGGAACAGCTGAAAACCCGGTCGGAACTGTTTATTTAGCCCTTGCCGCAGACGGCGCGGTTATTTCCGAGAGAAAAAATTTCAACGAAGACGGCTGCAATGACAGAGCGGTTATCCGCAGACGCTGTGCAGAATACGCCCTCACAATGGCGATAGATTATATTAAAAGAATTTCATGATAAATAGCTCGAGAATTGGAGAATGATGTATGGGCAAGACCCCTGTTGTTTATCGAAAAAAAGAACAAGTTATAGACGCGGCAGAAAATTCCGTTACGAATAAAGTTGAACGGAACCGCCTCCGGGCGCCTGCCCGGTCTGACCGCTGCGAAATAAAGAAAAAATGCGGTGCGTGTCAGCTTTCGAATATGGACTACGAACGTCAGCTCAAATTCAAACAGGCGGCTGCCGTAAAAATGCTGAAACGCTTCGGTCATGTCGAAGAGATCATCGGCATGGAAACGCCGTACAACTACCGCTGCAAGGCGCAGTACGCTGTGCGTTCCTCCGGCGGCAAGGCAGTTACGGGAGTTTATCAGTCGTCAACCGGCGGCACAGCCGTTACAGACAGCTGCTATCTTAACGATGAGCTTTCAAACAGGATAGTAAAGTATCTGCGCAAGCTTGTCAACGAGCTGAAAATTCCGCCGTATAACCCAAAAACCGGCAAAGGCGTTCTGCGCCATATTATGATAAGAAACAGCGCCCACACGGGCGAATATATGGTCGTTCTTGTATGCCGTGACGATTACATTAAAAATGAAGAGAAGCTTGTTAAGCGCCTGTGTGAAAAATTTTCCGAGATAAGCACAGTCGTTCTTAACGTAAGCAAAAGCGCAAAAATGACTCTCGGCTCGCGTGAACGTGTGCTTTTCGGCAGCGGTACGATCGAGGATATTCTTTGCGGCAAGCGCTTCCGGATTTCGGCGCGTTCTTTTTATCAAGTCAACCCCGTACAAACGGAAATTTTGTACAATACTGCAATAAAATTCGCCGGGCTTACTGGCAGCGAGCGGCTCCTTGACGCTTACTGCGGAACCGGTACGATAGGACTTTGCGCCGCTGATAACGTCAGCGCCATCGTAGGTGCGGAGCTTAATTCCGAAGCAGTCAAGGACGCACGAAAAAACGCAGCGCTCAACGGAATCGAAAACGCCGTGTACTACGAAGCCGATTCTGCTGAATATATGCGCAAAGCCGTAAGAAACGGTGAAAAATTCGACGTTGTATTCACCGACCCGCCGCGCGCAGGGTGCAGCCGGACTTTTCTTGAAGCGCTTGCTGTATGCGCGCCGCAAAGAATCGTATACGTTTCCTGCAACCCCGAAACGCTTGCAAGAGATCTCGGTTTTCTCGTTAAAAACGGCTATAAGGTAAATCGCATACAGCCCGTGGATATGTTTCCGCACACACGGCATATCGAAACTGTCGTGCTGCTGACAAAAAAGCAGCACAGCAAAAATGCCGCATTTGGAGATCATTAATGAAAAGAAAAATTATAATTACTATTTCAATTGCCGCCGTTATTTTGCTCGGAGCGTTGGCAGTGTCCGTATATGTCGGCATAATTCAGATAAATAATCCGTCAAAAGAGCAATATCCCATAAGGGGCGTTGACGTATCCTCTTATCAGGGCGAAATCGACTGGAGCGTGCTTTCACAGCAGGACGTTAATTTTGCGTTTATCAAAGCTACGGAAGGCTCGTCATATACAGATGAATATTTTTATAACAACTGGGATATGGCGGCGAAAACCGATCTGAGGGTCGGCGCGTATCACTTTTTCAGCTTTGAATCAGACGGAAAAGCTCAGGCGGAAAATTTCTGCAATGCCGTTTCGCCGACTAAAAATATGCTGCCGCCTGTTGTTGACGCAGAGCCTTACGGAGAGTGCGATCTGAATGACAGCAACAAAGAGGCAATAACAAAAGATCTGACAGACTGGCTTATAATTGTCGAGGAAAAGTACGGTGTCTGTCCGATAATCTACACAACAGAGCAATATTACAATGAATGGATCGGAGAATCCTTCCCTCAATATGATATCTGGATACGCAGCGTTTACGGAAATCCTTCTAAAGATATCAAGTGGACGTTCTGGCAGTATTCCAACCGATTCCGTCTTAAAGGTTACGATGGCGAGGAAAAATACATAGATATGAATCTGTTCAATGGAACGACTGAGGAGTTTTACGATTACGGAAAACCGCAGTCAAGATAAAAATAACGGGTAAGAGAAGCTTTACATTTTCTCTTACCCGTTTGCTATTTTTAATGCGGAATGCATAATTCGTAATGCGGAATTAGTTGTACATAATATAGAATAAACTGCCGCAGTTAAAACTTTTACATTCCAAGACGCGGAAACCAACTGACCATCACGGTAAAGTAAAATCGGAACTGCCCCCGGGCGCTTGCCCGGAACTTTGTGCTGTGTTCTCTTATAACTTCATAGTCAAACTGATACGATTTTTCTTTTCGTCAACCGAAAGAATCCGCACATTAACGATATCGCCGACTTTAAGAACCTCACTCGGGTGCTTGATGTAGTGGTCGCATATCTGAGAGATATGAACAAGACCGTCCTGGTGTACGCCGATATCAACAAAAACGCCGAAGTCAATTACGTTTCTTACAGTTCCTTTCATCTCCATTCCCTCGCGGAGATCCTTGATATCAAGAACATCGCTGCGGAGAATCGGCGCAGGCAGCTCATCTCGCGGATCTCTGCCCGGCTTGGAAAGCTCCTTTGCAATGTCGATAACCGTCGGCGCGCCTATGCCGAGCTTAGATGTAACCTCTGCGACATTCTTCTTTTTCAGACGCGGAATAACGTCGGAAAAATCTGCTTTTTTAACGTCGGCGTCGCTGTAGCCGAGAATATTCAGCAGCTCGCGCGCTGCCTTGTAGCTTTCGGGGTGGATTCCAGTTCTGTCAAACGGCTCGATGCTTTCGGGAACTCTTAAAAAACCTGCGCACTGCTCAAAGGCTTTCGGCCCGAGCTTAGGTACTTTTCTCAGCTCTGCACGAGATGTAAATGCGCCGTTTTGTTCACGGTAAGCCGCTATATTTTCACAGACCGTTTTGGTTAATCCTGATACACGGGACAACAATGCAGGAGACGCAGTATTCAGGTCTACTCCGACAGCATTAACGCAGTCCTCTACAACACCGTCAAGCGCTTCGCTGAGCTTTTTCTGCGGCATATCATGCTGATACTGCCCTACGCCTATCGCCTTCGGCTCTATCTTTACAAGCTCTGCAAGAGGGTCTTGCAATCTCCTTGCAATAGAAACGGCGCTGCGCAGCGTAAGATCAAGCTCGGGCAGCTCTGCGGCGGCAAGCTTTGAAGCCGAATAAACAGAAGCGCCTGCTTCGCTGACAACCATATAATAAACCTTTCGTTTGCAGTCCTTTATCGCGTCTGCTGCAAAAAGCTCAGTTTCCTTTGAAGCTGTGCCGTTTCCGATGGAGATTATGTCGGCGTGATATTTATCTATAAGCTCCAGCAGCTTTTCCTTAGACCTTGCCGCCTGAGCTTCACCGTGAGTAGGATACAGAACCGTTGTTGCAAGAACCTTGCCGGTCGCGTCAACAACAGCCGTCTTGCAGCCTGTGCGGTAGCCCGGGTCAAGACCTATGACCACCTTTCCCTTAACGGGTGGCTGCATAAGAAGCTGCTTCAGATTCAGCGCGAAGACCTTTATAGATTCGTCTGCGGCGCGTTCTGTCAGCGTATTTCTCAGCTCGCGCTCGATAGAAGGCGCAATAAGTCTTTGATACGCGTCGTCGCAGGCTTCCTTTACGATAGCAGAGCTTTCGCTTTTGCCGTGTACCGTTTTTTGATAGATCTTATCAAGAGCGGCTTCGTCATCGTTATTGATACCGACTTTAAGAACGCCCTCTTTTTCGCCTCGGTTTATAGCCAGAATCCGGTGATTCGGTATTTTTGCCGCCTGCTGAGTAAAATCGTAATACTGCTCGTAAACGCTGTCTGCCTCGCTGTCGGCAGGCTTAACGGCGATAACGCCAGTTTTAGCGGCAACCGTGCGCACGCTTTTACGTATCTCTGCGTTATCGGAGATCGCTTCTGCAATTATATCCTTAGCGCCTGCGATCGCTCCGGCAACATCTTCAACGCCCTTTTCAGCGCTGATGTATTTCTTTCCCTCCGTTAGCGGAGAAATATCGGCGCTTTGCTTAAAGATCGCCACAGCAAGCGGTTCAAGCCCCTTTTCCTTAGCTACTGACGCGCGCGTTTTTCTTTTCGGACGGAACGGACGGTAAATATCGTCAAGCTCGCTGAGTGTTTTTGCGCTGTCAATAGCAGCAGAAACCTTATCGGTGAGCTTATCCTGTGCCGAAATCAGCTCGCGAATTTCTTCTCTGCGGTGGTCAAGGTTACGGTAATACTCCAGCTTTTCGGAAAATTCTCTGATAAGCTGATCGTCCATAGAGCCGTGCTGCTCCTTGCGGTAACGGGCGATAAACGGAATCGTATTTCCTTCATCAAGCAGGTTTATAATGTTCTGCGCATAGTCTTGTCTGATATTCATTTCCTGCGCAAGTATTTCTGAGTAATTCATATTTTCTCCAATTATTATGATATCAAACCCCCGATTGTATGATCGGGGGTAAATTTGCCAAAATATTTATTCTTCTTTTTCCTCAGCTGACCACGCAAAAGAACTTGTCATCAGCGTGGTCGCTTCATTCGATACGGTGAGAAGCCCACCCTCGGTACGCCCTTTCTTTTCGCTGCCGTCTTCAAAAACGATCGTGCAGACGCACGGCTTCACAGCCGTAATGAACGGAATATGCCCCGGCATTACCGCAAGGTCGCCCTCGCTGCCGCGTACAGACAGCATAGCCGCTTCACCGCTGAATTTGTTGCCGTCGGGCGTTGAAACAATTAGCTTGAAGCTGCTCATTTGTCTGCCTTTCCGGACTTAGCCGCCTTTTCAACTACCTCGTCGATCGTGCTTGCAAAGAGGAACGCCGACTCGGGCAGCTCGTCATGCTTGCCCTCGAGTATCTCCTCAAAGCCCCTTATCGTTTCCTTAAGCGGAACGTAAACGCCCTGAATACCTGTGAATTTCTCCGATACATGGAACGGCTGCGACAGAAAACGCTGAACCTTTCTCGCTCTCTGAACGAGGAGCTTGTCTTCGTCAGAAAGCTCGTCCATACCCATGATAGCGATGATATCCATAAGCTCGTTGTAGCGCTGGAGTACACGCTGAACTTCCTTTGCCACACGGTAGTGCTTTTCACCGAGAATATCGGGATTCAGTATACGGCTCGTAGATTCAAGAGGGTCAACGGCAGGATAAATACCCTGTGAAGCTATGCTTCTTGAAAGTACGGTCGTTGCGTCCAGGTGAGCGAATGTCGTTGCAGGCGCCGGGTCTGTCAGGTCGTCGGCAGGAACGTAAACAGCCTGAACTGAGGTGATAGAACCCTTTTTCGTCGAAGTGATTCGCTCCTGGAGAGCGCCCATCTCATTTGCAAGCGTCGGCTGATAACCAACAGCGGACGGCATACGTCCTAAAAGAGCGGAAACCTCAGAGCCTGCCTGGGTAAATCTGTAAATATTATCAACGAAGAGAAGAACGTCCTGACCCTCTTCATCGCGGAAATATTCCGCCATCGTCAGACCGGAAAGCGCAACTCTCATTCTTGCTCCCGGCGGCTCGTTCATCTGACCGTAAACGAGAGCAGTATTTCCGAGTACGCCGGAATCCTTCATTTCATTGTAAAGGTCGTTTCCCTCTCTTGTGCGCTCGCCTACGCCGGTAAATACGGAAATACCGCCGTACTGCTTTGCAACGTTGTTGATAAGCTCCATGATAAGAACCGTCTTGCCAACGCCTGCGCCGCCGAACAGACCGATCTTACCGCCCT
>CACYDO010000290.1 GCA_902773165.1 uncultured Ruminococcus sp.
CGATAATATCCATGACGTCTTCAAAACGCGAGTTGTCTTCCGTAACTACGGAAAGGTCGCTTAGTCTTCCAGAGGTTTCGCCCATTTCGTAACGGCGTATTTTCGGGCGGTTGCCGCCTGCGCCAAAGAGCGTTATCAGCCTGTTAGGTTCATATTTCCGAAGCGTTGTCAGCACGTTTTCCATGCTGAGCGCATTGTGCGCATAGTCGATAAGAAGCGTGAAGCGGTCGCTGACGGCGACAGGCTCTACTCTGCCCTTTACTTTTACAGCTTCAAGGCCTTTGCAGATCGCCTCTTTGTCAGCGCCGCAGTGACGGCATACGGAAATCGCCGCAAGCGCGTTGTAAATATTGAATTTGCCCGGGATTCCTACGTTTACGCGATAGCTGTCGTATCCGTTAACATCGAACGAAACGCCGAGAAATCCCGGACGGCGCGTAAGCTCTCCGTTTGAAGCGTAAACATCGCAGCTCTCGTCAAAGCCAAAAGTTTCGATCGTGCAGGAAGCGTCTTTTACAACTGTGTCAAAAACCTGACTGTCTTTGTTGATGAAGCCGTGTCTGCACTGCTTGAACAGAAGCTTTTTGCAGTCGAGGTATTCCTCTAAGCTTGCATGCTCGCCGTCGCCAATGTGATCGTCGGAAAAATTCGTAAATATGCCGTAATCGAAGTTGATGGCGTCGGTCCTGTGCCATTTTAATCCGAGTGACGAAGCTTCTATAACAAACGCTTTGCAGCCTTCGTCTGCCATTTTGCGCAGCGCTTCCTGTATTTCAAATGACTCCGGTGTAGTGTTATTTGTTTTGTAAATCTTATCGCCGATTACTATCCCCAGAGTACCGATCGTTCCCGTTTTGATGCCGGCAGCGCCGAGAATGGACTGTATCATCGCGGCAGTCGTCGTTTTGCCCTTCGTTCCCGTTACGGCAATGGTAAAATCAAGCTCCTCGGCAGGGTGACCGAAATAGTTCGCAGAGAGAACAGCGAGCGCCGCCCTTGTGTCGTCTACTTTTATTACAGCTTCGCAGTCAAGCTCAAGAGGGTCGCTGAGAACAACGGCAGCCGCGCCGCTTTTTACGGCTGAATCGGCAAATTTGTGCGCGTCAACATTATAGCCCTTCAGGCAGACAAAAACATCTCCCTTTTCAACCTTGCGCGAGTCGTAAACAAGCTTATTGATCTCAATATCGCCGTTTCCTTTTAAAAAAGTATAGCTTGTGCCGCTGAGTAATTCTGATAATTTCATAAAAACTTGACTCCTTTTCGTAGCAATAATTTGTTCTTAAAAATTTATGCATGCATAAGGCAGCAAATGCATAAGCTGAATGAACAAAAAATATATTAAAAATGTACAGAAATTTTCAATTTCCTATTGATTTACAGATTGAAATGCTGTATAATTAATATTAATAAAAATAGGGTTGAGACAATATGCCCCATATCCTGAAACCGGAGGGCTCTCCAATGGCTTAGTGAGTTTGTTTCCTTATATTATAACATACTACATTATTTCGGTCTTGTCAATGAGACTTGATCTCTTTAGTTTTAATTCGTTCTTAGCAGAAAGCAACGAATTTTTGTTTTTGATCGATGTTTGCTAATGAATTCGGAAAAATGTGTATGTGTTAATGAAAACTATTTCGACAGGCTTTGACCGTGATTGTTTGTGGTGAAAATTAACAAACCGTTTTGTAAAAAAGAAATTTTTTTCGCCGGAGTATGAGCTCGTTTGAAAAATCAGCGTTCATATGTATGTTATTCTAAAATAGTTTTTAGTTATTTTTTACAAACATCGTTTGGTGAAAATGCTGATATTATAAAGATGGCATTTATGCGTTTTGCTAATTATTTCAAAAATGATATACAAATTGCATAAAAAAACAGCTGTAATATATTTAGAGCAATAAAATTGTATAAAGTTATTGCAAAAAAGCTGTGCATATGTTATTATTTATATAGTGACGCTGCCGTACTTTATGGGTATATTTTCAGGTCAGATACGTTGAACCCTTTCGCAAGTACGCAGCTCAGGGGGCATAGCCCGGGCAACTATATTTTATATTTTTTATTTTATTTTTCAGAAAGAAGGAAAAAGTAAATGAACAAGACAAAAAGATTTTGTG
Source organism: uncultured Ruminococcus sp. (assembly GCA_902773165.1). Classification (GTDB taxonomy): domain Bacteria; phylum Bacillota; class Clostridia; order Oscillospirales; family Acutalibacteraceae; genus RUG592. Next base: position 2,124 of record CACYDO010000290.1, read on the forward strand.
CGATCGCGCTGGCAGCTATGATGGCTGTAACAGCATTTGCAGGCTGCGGCGGTACACCGACAGATACGCAGACAGCTTCCGGCGGAGATACTACGGCTTCTACCGGCGATGCAACAGGCGGCGACACAACAGCAGCTGATGACGGCGATCCGCTCCTCGGCGAGGGCGCAGCAGGTCCGATCAGCCTTAAAGTTTGGGGTCCTGACGCAGCTCAGGCAGTTCTTAAGGATCAGTGCGCAAGGTTCTCCGAGAACATGAAGGCATACGGCGACATCACAATCGAAGTTGTTCCTCAGGGCGAGGCTGACTCCGCAACTCAGGTTCTTACAGACTCTTCCGCAGCAGCAGACGTATTCGGCTTTGCATGCGATAACCTCGACAAGCTCGTAACAGCCAGCGCTCTTCTTGAAGTAACAGGCGCAGACGCAGATTTCGTTAAAAGCTCCAACAGCGAAGCTTCCGTAAACGCAGCTACAAAGAACGGCTCTATCTGGGCTTTCCCCGAGACAGGCGACAACAGCTACTGCCTCGTTTATGACAAGAGAGTAGTATCCGATGAGCAGGCTAAGACGCTTGAGGGCGTATTCGAGGCTTGTAAGGCAGCTAACAAGAAGTTCGTTATGGACGCAGGCAACGGTTACTATTCATGCCTGTTCATGTTCACAGGCGGACTTAAGATCGATGGTCTTGAGGAAGATGGTATTACTCAGAAGTTCACAGATTACGACGAGACAACAATGGTTAACACCATGCTCGCATTCCATAAGCTCTTTACAGAGAATAAGGATTACTTCCTCAACGGTGAGGTTACAAAGATAGTAGACGGCTTCAAGAGCGGCACAGTAGGCGCAGGCTTCGACGGCTCCTGGAACTTCTCCAGCGCAAAGGAAACTCTCGGCGAGAACGCAGGCTTCGCAGTTCTTCCCACAATCAACGTAAACGGTACTGATACACAGATCGTTAATATGTTTGGTTACAAGCTTCTCGGCGTTAACGCTTCAACAGCTTATCCGAACACAGCTATCGAGCTTGCTAAGTTCCTCTCCGGTGAAGAGTGCCAGAAGGAAAGAGCAGAGCAGCTCAACTGGGGTCCGTCCAATAAGGTTATCGCAGAGAGCGAAACGATCAAGAACGACCAGGCTTTGAGCGCAATCCTTGCTCAGTCTGCTTACTCCGTTCCTCAGGTAGGCGTTGCTGCTACGTTCTGGACACCTGTTGGTACATTCGGAAGCAAGATCGCAGATGCTGATAATCCGCTTGACGAGGCAGCTTGCAAGGAGATCATCACATCAACGATCGCTAACGTAAAGGATGAGTAATCCTTTTACGGGATCAATGATTTAACTGCACAAACAATTTTAAGGAATACGGGCTGAAGGGATAGCCTTGACGCCCGTATTCTTACGCGAAAAATAGGAGAGTGAGCTAATGACATTTATTGAATATAAGTCTCTGACTCCGGCTCAGCGCGTTACTTACAAGGTCAAAGAGTTTTTTTCACTGCTTCCGGGCAGATGTAAGGGTTTCTTCTCTGCTATCGGTAAATTCTTTGTAAATCTATTTAAAAGTTTCGGCGCAGGGTTGAAGGGCTACGGTGCAAGATTCGGAGCCGGAGATATGAGCACAAAGCTTTCATATCTTATTATGGGCTTCGGTAATTTTACAAGAGGTCAGGTCGGAAAGGGTCTTGCGTTCCTGGCTGCCGAGGTTCTGTACATACTTTATATGGCAAACTTCGGTCTTGTATATCTTGATAAATTTGATACACTTGGTCTCGTTGCTAAGAGAGAAATCATTCTGCCTAACGGAAGAAAATCGGTTGAGTTCGTTGATAACTCAATGCTGATCCTTCTCTACGGTACAATGTCAATTCTTTTGACGATCGTATTTATTGCTGTTTATGTTGCAAATACAAAAGCAGCATACGAGGCAGAGCAGACTCAGAAGGCAGGTAAAAAGAATCTTACACTCAAGCAGGAGCTTGCAGACTTCCTTGACGGAAAGTATCACATTACGCTTCTTGCTACACCTGTAATTCTTATTTCCGTATTTACAATTCTTCCTCTCGTGTTCATGATCATGATCGCGTTTACTAACTACGATCAGAACCATGTACCGCCGGGAAATCTTTTCACATGGGTAGGTCTTCAGACCTTCCGCGATGTATTTAAAGTATCCGAAGGCGCAAGCAAAGGATACACATTTATCCAGCTGACAAAATGGACGATCGTTTGGGCTATATTTGCTACATTCTCGAACTACATTCTCGGAATGGTTCTTGCTCTCATGATCAACAAAAAGAGCATTAAGTTCAAGGCTCTTTGGAGAACCTTGTTCGTTATTACTATCGCAGTACCTCAGTTCGTATCGCTTCTTCTCATGCAGCAGATCCTTCAGGACGACGGCGTTATGAACGTTATTCTCGGATATCTCGGAATTGCACCGATCTCATTCTTTAACAGTACCGCGTTGGTTGCGCGTGTAACGGTTATCGTGGTTAATATGTGGGTCGGCGTACCTTATACGATCCTCCAGACATCCGGTATTCTTATGAATATTCCTGAAGACCTTTACGAAAGTGCCAGAATCGACGGTGCAACCCCTGTTGTACAGTTCTTCCAGATCACACTTCCGTACATGCTCTTCGTAACTACACCTTATCTGATCCAGACCTTCGTAGGAAATATCAATAACTTTAACGTTATCTATCTTCTTACAGCGGGCGGACCGAAAAAGGATCTCAGCCTTTACCAGGCAGGTCAGACCGACCTTCTTGTAACATGGCTCTTTAACCTGACGATGAACAGTAATGACTACAACACAGCAGCTGCCGTAGGTATTCTCGTATTTATCGTCTGCGCTACGCTGTCGCTCATTACCTTCAACCTGTCCAAGTCTTCAAGAAATGAGGAGGAATTCTCATGATAAAAAGTTATAAGTTACAAAGAACTATTGCAGACGTAGTTATTTACGTTATTCTTGCAGTGCTTGGTATTATTTGGGTAAGCCCCCTCGTATGGCTTTTCTTACACTCCTTCCGCGCAGAAGGCGGTGTTACAGTTCCTTACGTTTTCCCGAAGCAATTTACACTGGAAAACTACAGTAAGCTCTTTACAGACACAGACGTATTTGACTATCCGAGATGGTTCCTTAATACATTTGTTGTAGCTGTATTCTCCTGTATTATATCCACTTTGTCGGTACTTATGGTATCGTACACATTCTCAAGACTTCGCTTTAAGTCTCGTAAAATGTTCATTAACATCGGTATGATTCTCGGAATGTTCCCCGGATTCATGACCATGATCGCGCTTTACTATTTGCTCAAAGCAATGAACCTTACGCAGACTCTTCCGGCTCTCGTTATCTGCTACAGCGCCGGTTCCGGTCTTGGATTCGCCATCTCAAAGGGCTTCTTCGATACAATTCCGAGAGCTCTCGACGAGGCTGCTACGATCGACGGTGCTACAAGAAATCAGATCTTCTGGAAGATAATTCTTCCGATCTCCAAGCCTATCCTTGTATATACGGTACTTACAGCATTTATCGGCCCGTGGTGCGACTTTATCCTGGTTCGTATCATCATGGGTGATAAGCGTGAAAACTATACCGTAGCTATGGGCCTTCAGAAGATGGTTGACAGAGAGTATAAGCAGAATTACTTTAAGCAGTTCCTTTCAGGTTCTGTTGTAGTTGCTATTCCGATCACGATTCTCTTCCTGAAGATGCAGAATTACTATGTAGAGGGTGTTACAGCCGGCGGTGTTAAGGGTTAATTTCCCTATAGCCATCTTGCGTTGTATTCAATATTTGCGTTATTAAGCGCTGAATGATACATAGCTCATTCTAAGCGGCATTTGCTAAAAAAGCAAATGCCGCTATAAGCTTTTATATAAATAATTGTTGCATACATATCTTATGGTATCAAAAAATGACAACACAATATTTTATTAGTAATAGTATATTGGAATAAAATATAAATATTTATAAATTGATAATTTTTAGGTCAAATCTTTTCTAAAGAAAATTTATAAAAAACACTTTACAAATTTGTTATAAGGTGATAAAATAATGATAAAGTAGTATTTTCCGATGCGGGTCTTACTATTTGATCTGAAAGGAAGCAATATTAGGAGGTAATTTCAATATGAAAAAGATATTAGCAGTTATTCTTTCCGCTATGCTCGTTTCTTCTTGTGCAGCTTTTAGTGTAAGTGCATACCAGAGCCCTAACATCGGCGGCGACAGCGACAGCGATGGTTCAAACGGCGGCGATGACGGCGATGGCGGAAGAAATAAGCCGGGTACAGATGTTGACAGCGACAGCTCAAGCTCCGGCTCAGGCTCAAGCAGCTCGACATCAAGCACTTCTCCGAAAACAGGCGCTCCCGTTTCCTATGGCGTGCTTATGGCAGCAGCAGCTCTTGCATTTGGCGGTGTGGCTCTTACTTCTAAGAAGAAGATCGAAGAGTAATCTTACTATCTTTAGTAATAAGGAATTAATATGAAAAACGACAAAAAAAAGCTGTGGGCGGGGATTTGGATCGTTTCACTCGTTCTGGTGATTGCAGCTCTGTCTGTTTTATGCGTTTACCTATTTAAAATGTATAATGCAGGCAAGAGTTACGACAATATCGGTTCGGCGGTGATAAATTCAGTTGTCAGCGAAGAAACTGTCGATACGCCCATAAGCTCTTTATTGTCGGAGCCCGAAAGTAAAAAGGTGGAGGATTCTTCCAGACCGTCATCTGCACCAAAGAAAAAGCAGCCTGATAAAATTAACGGTAACGTTAACTTTACGGAGTTGTGGAAGATCAATACGGATATTTATGCTTGGATAAAAATTCCTAATACGAATGTTGATTATCCCGTTCTGCAAACAGACGGTGATGATGCATTTTATCTTGAGCATAATTATAAAAAGCAATATGAGTTCGCAGGAAGTATTTATTCCGAAAAGCTCAACAGTAAGGATTTTAATGATCCTAATACCGTTTTATATGGTCATAATATGCTTAACGGAACGATGTTCCGTACACTGCATAATTTCAGAGATCCTGACTTTTTTGCTGCTAATCCGTATATTTATATAATTCTCCCGGACAGGACTCTGACTTACGAGATTTTTTCGGCTTATGAATATGATGACAGACATTTGCTGTATTCATTCGATTTCAATAATAAGGAAGTATTTGCCGAGTATCTTGAATATGCGACGAATCCGACGGAATCTATGATGTGCAATCGAAGAGAAATTGATGTAACTGCTGATGATAAGATCATTACGCTTAGTACGTGTCTCGGAGATATTGATACGTCAAGATATCTTGTACAAGGAGTTTTGATAAGTGATGAGCCGGCAACAGTCATCAGCCAGCCCTCTTCCCAGCCGTAACGGCTCAGCGGAGGAGAAGCCTGAAAAAAAGAAAAATAAAGCCCTTAAAGTATTCGGCGTCATTGCTGCAGTAATCATTAGTATTCTGGTGATTACTGCCGTGACGCTGATCGTTCTTATGTTTAGAGGTCAACACAGAGCGCTTGGGGATAATAAGGGAGTAGATAACGTTATCTCTATCCCTTCAGATACAGGAGCTTCATTGGAAAAAGAAGATTCCGGTAATGATACAAATACATACGTTTATTATGATGGCAAAAAGTATAAGTATAACGATAAAGTTACAACTATCCTTTTTGCAGGAATAGATAAGCACGTTGACGAACAGCTTGGAACATACGGCACTGCCGGTCAGGCGGACAGTATAATTATTGCTGCACTCGATACTGAAACAGGTAAGTACAAGTTGTTGGCATTGTCACGAGATACGATGGCTGACGTAAATGTGCTTAAGCCTGATGGATCGTTTAAAGGTACAGAAAACCAGCAGATCTGCCTTGCTTATGCTTACGGCGACGGCAAGGAAGGAAGCTGTGAAAACCTTAAAAAGTCTGTTTCCAGAGTTCTTTTTGGAATTCCGATCAACTCCTATGCAGCAATTGATCTGGACGCTATTCCGATTTTGAATGATGACGTTGGCGGCGTCAATGTCAATGTGATTGAGGATCTGAGCCATAAGGATCCGGCACTTATTCTGGGCGCAAATGTTACGCTTTACGGAAAACAGGCTGAAACATTTGTAAGATCACGTGATGTTAACGGCGATGAAAATCAGAATAATTTGCGTATGGACAGACAGAAGGAGTATCTTTCAAGCTTTATAAAGACAACTCTTTCGCAGACTCGCAGCGATATCAAGACGCCTTTAAGACTTTATAACGATGTTTCCGATTATATGGTGACTGATATTGACGCTTCAATGATTACATATTATACAAGTATTTTCTTGAAATCGGGTTTTTCAGCCGATGATAACTTCATGAAAATTCCCGGTACAACAACAGCGAGTGAAAAGTATGCTGAATACTATGTTGACAATGACGCGCTGTTTAAAATCATTCTCGACACGTATTACACCGAAGTAAAATAATAAATTCGAACGGTGGTGAAACCCAATGAACCTGAAAAAAGGATTTGTTACTTACGAAACAGACGGAGAACAGCTGATGGTTGCCGCAGGACCTGCTGCAAAGCTGTTTCACGGTATGGTGAAAAGTAACAGTACAGCTGCATTTATAATCAATAAGCTGAAAAAGAAAACAACGGCTGAGGATATTGCAAAGGCTCTTACGAACGAGTACGATGTTTCTATGGATACCGCTCTTGCCGATGTTAACAAGGTTATTGATAAGCTTCGTTCCATTGGGGCGATAGATGAATGAGATGGATATGGTCAGCTATGAGGACGCTCTTGAAACAGAGGGCAAAATAGTTGCGATCAATTCCGGAAAAAGCATGCTTCCTCTTCTGCGTGAGAAGCGTGACATTATGGTAATCGAAAAAAAAGGTGCCGAAAGGTGCAAAAAATACGACGCCGTTCTGTATAAGAGCGGCGGTCGCTATATTTTACACAGAGTAATTAAGGTGCGTGAAAATGATTACGTAATTGTCGGGGATAATTGCAGAAGATTGGAGTATGGCATTACAGACGACAATATTCTTGGAATAATGACTGCTGTGATCCGCGATGGAAAAAAAGAGTTAAAAAGTGATTCTTTTATCTGCCGGCTGTATGCCCACATATGGTGCGATTTCTTCCCGATAAGGGCGGCGCTGATCTGGCTGCGTGAGATCGCATACAGAGTGGCTAAGAGAATTCTTAAAAGAAATCGAACTTAACGAAACGCTGAACAAATCCCGTTCTACGGACTGAGCACTCATCTCGTTTGAATTTTTCGGCAAATTAACTTCAGAATCCTTGAAATGCGTAAGTATTAATGCGGATTATTCAGATAATTTGACAGAAAATATGACTGCGCGAAATGGCACTCGATTAAATCGGGTTTAATAAAAAATATAGAAATTATCCGGATCGGAGAGGGGCAAACTTCTTCGATTTTTTCCTTTATGGAAGAATACATATTTTTTTATTAACGTCAGAAAAAATTCAGAAATCTATCACAAAGATTGCCGATTTACTACTTGACATATCTCGAATTTCATTTTATAATGATATCAAAAGGATTGCGGAAATTTACACAATTATTGGTTCATAGTCAATGTTATTTTGGAGTAAACTCCATTTTAAATCGCCCTTTATTTAAAATTAACAAAATCCCAACTTAATATTTGTGTAAATATCCTAAATCACTATTAGCAAAAACTCATGTTAAATGAGAACGTGTTCGTTGGCAAATGCTTCCTACAGGGCACGTGCGAAACGGATGAAGACAGAACATTATTTGAGTAGGAGGAATTAACAATGACCTTAAAAAGAACGATGTGTGCATTACTTGCAGCATCAATGTTAACAACAGGCGTTGTAGCAGC
>CACYDO010000291.1 GCA_902773165.1 uncultured Ruminococcus sp.
CTAATTTTCAAAAAATGGCTTGAATATGGGCTTTTTCTGGGTTTCCTAAAACTGTAGTTTTTTATCCATTATTAGAATGATTTCCAGATCTTCTTTATACTATGGATATAATCTGACACCCTTGAAACGATTTGCTCGGAAAAGTGACAATCTACTTGTATAATATAATATAAATATAACTCCCGGACGACATGAGGAATTCTCGTCTAAGGGCTATTTTTCTATGCGTGAATCTCAGAAATAAAAGTCTCTCGATTCATAAAAAGTTTTTTGGGATCGATCTACGGAATACTCACGAAGATGCAGTCGTGGAGTTTACTGAAGGACTCTGCGAGATAAACATACATACATACATTCGTAGCAACCATTATAAACATACGCCTTCCCGATTATTATTTCCAGGATCTCGCCGCAGTTCAGGCCTATAAATTTGTGCAGCCTTCTTAGTATGATCTCGTCAAGATAATTGCTTACAAATTCGTTCATTATTATGTTTTGTTTGTTCCAGTACGAATTGTCAAAAACCATCTCCGGAATATCCTCTTCTATCATCTCGCGGGAGAAGATATCGTAACAACTATTGATATGACCGTGATCATCGATGTAGAATCCATAATCAAAATAAAGCTGTAAAGCGACGATCGCACTGAGTCTATCGATAGCCTCGTTTGTTATTTTTCTCTCTCTTATCATTTTCGCTATAGTTTCATCGTCCATCTTTTGATGTTGTGAGCTTCGGTATTCCTCGTAACCGTACACGGCGATTTGTAAGATATCCTCATAAAAGAAATCGTATATATCTTTGACTACAGATGCATCCCGTAAAGGTGCTGTATCAAAACCATTTTGAACAGTATTACGGGATCTATGCTCGGTCTGCCGTTGTTGTGGCAGTAGAGATCTTCCACGAATTCATAAATCTTGTCGAAGTCTACCGCCGCATTGATCTTTCTAAGCAGGTGGTCTTTCGGTACAAAATCCTCTACACTTACAAGCTCCGTTTGGCTAAGGTCTTTTTTGCTTTTTTCAAGCATAGCTATCACCCTATTTTATTATACTACTTTAAAACAAAAAAGCTTACCCTTTTGAACTGACCCCAAAAAGTTAGACAAAACTTTCAATCGAAAACGTATGCAAAGCGACTAAGAGGAATCTTGGTCGCTTTTGTTATGCAGCATTGAGCCTGTATTCAACAGGAGACATACCATCGAGCTTAAGCTTGATACGCTTTGTGTTGTACCAATCTATGTATGAATGCAGCTCTGAAATGAAGTGCTCAACAGATGCGAATTTCTGTAAGTAGAGCAGCTCTGTTTTCAGCAATCCAAAGAAGTTTTCAGCACAAGCATCCCCATTTTGCGCATCAAACGCCGAACGGTCTTATGATTTATCTTATGTGTTTCTTAACTCTTTCGTTATTCTGCGATAACCGTAACGACCTTTGTTTTAATCAAAGATCTTTCGGATAAGCTCTTTGATCTCAGAATACTTATCAGGCTTTATCATTAAACTGCTTGCTGTAATAGTAGTAGGTACTGCGAGGCATACCGGCAATTTCAATGAGCAGACCTATCTTGAATTCATGCCTCAGTTCCCAAATCACCTGTGCTTTTTCTCTTGCCATACCCTTTCGGAAACCAAGGCATTTAATTTTTTTAGTATGCGTTCTCAGCACGAAAACGCTGTACCTCTGCAATAAGGTCTTCTTCAGCTTCGGTGTGCGACCTGTTGATTTGAGTCCTCGGCGTTCGACATAGAAGCCTTCCTTACCTTCTTCAAGATATATCCGTTCCCATGCTGCTGCTCTTCCATGCGGTAATTCTCTACTTCTTTATGACTTAATTTTTCATTTCTCATCTTTTCCACGACCATGATTTTGTATTCCGGCGTGTACTTCTTGTTCGGTTTCCCTTTTGGCATAAAAATGCCCCCTTTCGTTAGATTTTAAACTGGTATATCTCTATTATACCGTATTGTCTAACAAAAGGGGAGCAGTTCAGACTCAAGCGTCTATGTTTTTTATTATTTTCGATTAATCATGTCCTACATAACCGTCATAGGCCTCATTGTACGCCTTGTTGAAGTCATCGTAATCGTAGAATCTGCCGTCTTTTTGACGAACATAGAATACATACGAGCCGTTTCTGTAGAACGAGAGGTTATAGAATTTGTCGCCGTCCTCTTCATTCTCGTCGATGCTTGCAAGTTCATCCTCACTGTAATCGGTGTTGGCAAGAACA
>CACYDO010000292.1 GCA_902773165.1 uncultured Ruminococcus sp.
GTGAGATGTGCCGTGGAAGCCGTAGCGGCGAACCTGATACTTCTCGTAATACTCATAGGGGATCGGATAAATGAACGCCTTTTCGGGCATTGTGGAGTGGAAAGCCGTATCGAAAACAACGACCTGCGGAAGCTCATCGCCGAACACCTCAACGCACGCTCTGAGCGCCTGAACATGTCCCTTATTGTGGAGAGGCGCAAGCGGAATAAGGCTCTCGATACCCTTGATAACCTCTTCGTCAACAAGAACGGACTTGCTGAAAATAGCGCCGCCCTGCACGATACGGTGACCGATAGCCGAAACCTCGGAAAGATCGGAGATAACGCCGTACTCAGCGTCTGTAAGAGCATTCTTTACTTCCATAAATGCTGCTCTGTGATCGGGCAGAGTTACGTCCTTCTTGAACTCCTTGCCGTCTGCGTTCTTGTAGCCTACAAGACCGTCAATTCCGATTCTCTCGCAGTTTCCCTTTGCAAGCACCTTTTCGTCTTCCATGTTGATAAGCTGGAATTTCAGTGATGAACTTCCGGCATTGATAACTAATATTTTCACAATATTCTCTCCTTATCGATCTACGTTATAAATAACGCATTTTTGCAATTATAATAATAGTACAAAACGAAACAAATTTCAAGATTATTTCGTTAATTTCTTTGAATATTTATCATACATATCTGAAATTTTACTGAGTATGTTCGCCTTTTGCTCTGGCGAGTATTTTTATGACGCATTTTTATTTCCGTAAAAGGAATTTAATTGTATTGCGCTGCGTTTTCAGATTAAATTACTGCAAACGTATTGACATTATCCATGCAAAAATGTTAAAATCAACTAAAATAAATTCTCACAGGAGGAGATAACTATGCCTAATTGGCTTAAAAATTCTGTATTTTATCAGGTATATCCGCAGTCGTTCTGCGATTCTGACGGCGACGGTATAGGCGACATCAAGGGTCTTATCTCAAAGCTCGATTACATCAATCAGCTTGGCTGCAACGCGATCTGGCTCAATCCCGTTTACGATTCGCCGTTTATGGATGCAGGCTACGACGTCCGCGATTACTACAAGATCGCACCGCGCTACGGCACGAACGACGACGCAAAGGCTCTCTTTGAGGAGGTTCACAAGCGCGGAATGAAGATACTTATGGACCTCGTTCCGGGTCATACCTCCGACACGCACGAGTGGTTCACAAGAAGCAAGCAGCCGCTCAAAAACGAGCTTTCAAACCGCTACATCTGGACGGACAGCGTGTGGGAAGCGCCGCCGCAGTATCGCCTGCAATGCGGCATTACAGACCGTGACGGAAACTATCTCGTCAACTACTTCTCCTCGCAGCCTGCCCTTAATTACGGCTTCTACGAGGTCACTCACCCCAACTGGCAGCTGCCGCCGAATCACCCCGATTGTCTCAGAACAGTCGAAGCGCTCAAAAGCATAATGCGCTTCTGGCTCGACATGGGCTGCGACGGATTCAGAGTAGATATGGCTGATTCGCTTGTTAAAAACGATGACGATAAGATCGCGACCTCCGCTATATGGGCAGGTATCCGCGAAATGATGGACAAGGATTACCCCGAATGCGCCCTCGTTTCCGAATGGTGCGCTCCTCAGCGCGCTATCAACAAGGGCGGCTTCCACGCTGATTTCTACCTCGATCACAGAGGAAACGGCTACTCCACTGCGTTCCGCTATTATAATTACGAAACTGGAAAGCAGGAAAGCTATTTCAGCAAAGAAGGAAACGGCGATATAATGACGCTTGTCAATGAGTTTACCGAAAATTACGAAGCAACGAAGGACAACGGATTTATCAGCTTTTTCACCTGCAATCACGACAACCCGAGAATGTCCGCATGGTATGACGAGCGCGAACTGAAAATAAATTTCTGCACGATATTCACGCTGCCCGGAGTGCCGTTCCTTTACTACGGCGACGAGATCGGCATGCGCTACCAGTCCGAGCTTACAAGCAAGGAAGGCGGCTTCTCACGCACAGGCTCGCGCACGCCTATGCAGTGGACAACCGGTCTGAACAAGGGATTCTCAACAGCCGACCCTGACAAGCTCTATCTGCCCGTAGATTCGCGCAAGGGCGCGCCCACAGTTGAAGAGCAGGAAAAGGACGAAAATTCCCTGTACAACACTGTCAAGAAGATCATCGCGATCAGAAAAGCGAACGAGGAGCTTTGCGGCAACGGCGATTTTGAGGTGATCTACGCGAAGAAAAATACATATCCGTTTATTTTCAAGCGCGGATCGTTCATTATCGCTGTAAATCCAAAGGCTGAGGACGTAACTGTGCCGTTTGATTTTGGTATAAAAGAGAAGGTATTCGAGATAGGCTCGGTTGACGCGGCTGACGGAAAGATCACGCTTGCCGCTCAGAGCTACGGGCTGTTAAAGCTCGCGAAATAATCAACGATCGGAGATCAGCAACATGAAAGAAGATATCACCACTATACCGATTAACGA
>CACYDO010000293.1 GCA_902773165.1 uncultured Ruminococcus sp.
GCAGTTAAGGGCACAAACATCAAGATCGGCGCCGAAAACGCTCACTGGGAAGAAAAGGGCGCATTCACAGGCGAGATCTCCACAGGCATGCTCAAGGAAGTAGGCGTTGAGTACGTTGTTCTCGGTCACAGCGAAAGAAGACAGTATTTCGGTGAAACAGACGAAACTGTAAACAAGAGAACAAAGGCTGTTCTTGCAGCAGGCTTAAAGCCGATCGTATGCGTAGGCGAGCTTCTCTGGGAGAGAGAATGCAACATCACTGAGGAAGTTATCGCTCGTCAGATCAAGCTTGATCTTTTCGATGTAACAGAGGAGCAGCTTAAAAACGTTGTTATCGCTTACGAGCCGGTTTGGGCTATCGGCACTGGCAAGACTGCTACAGCAGATCAGGCTGAGGAAGTATGTGCTTTCATCAGAGCAACTCTTGCAAAGCTTTACAGCAAGGAAGCTGCCGACGGCGTTACTATCCAGTACGGCGGTTCTATGAACGACGCGAACGCAGCAGAGCTTCTTTCCAAGGACGATGTTGACGGCGGCCTTATCGGCGGCGCTTCGCTCGTAGCAGAGAAATTCGCAGCTATCGTTGCTGCTGCAAAGGCGTAATCAAAGGGGTAACACCATTATGAAAAAACCTGTAATATTGATAATCATGGACGGCTACGGGATCGGCGAGAAATATGACGGCAACGCCATTTTAAAGGCAAATAAGCCGAATCTCGATCGTCTTTTTGCAAACAATCCTGTCACTCAGATCGGCGCTTCGGGCATGGACGTAGGTCTTCCCGATGGTCAGATGGGCAACAGTGAAGTTGGTCACACTAACATGGGTGCCGGCAGGATCGTTTATCAGATGCTCACAAGAATTACAAAGTCGATAAACGACGGCGATTTCTTCTCAAATGAAGCTCTTATGGCAGCTGTTGAAAACTGCAAAAAGAATGATTCCGCGCTTCACCTTATGGGACTTCTCTCCCCCGGCGGAGTTCACAGCCACAACACTCACCTTTACGGACTTTTAGAGCTTGCAAAGAAAAACGGTCTGGAAAAGGTTTATATTCACTGCCTGCTCGACGGCAGAGATGTTCCTCCTTCAAGCGCGGCTGAGTACATGGCTGAGCTTGTTGAAAAGACAAAGGAGATCGGCGTTGGAAAAATCGCTACGGTTGCCGGACGTTACTACACGATGGACAGAGACAGCAACTGGGACAGAGTTGAAAAAGGCTACGCCGCTATGGTTTACGGCGAGGGCGTTGAATGCTCAGATCCCGTTAAGGCTATCGAAAATTCTTACGCAGAAGGCGTAACAGACGAATTCGTTGTTCCCGTAGTTGTTGACAAGGAAGGAACTGTAAAGCCTAACGATAGCTTTATTTTCTTTAATTTCCGTCCTGACCGCGCACGTCAGATCACGAGAACATTCGTTGATCCCGATTTCAGCGGCTTTGAAAGAAGAAACGGCTTCTTCCCCCTGAATTTTGTCTGCTTCGCGCAGTACGATGAAACAATGCCGAACGTTTCCGTTGCTTTTGGTCCGGAAGAGCTTACAAATATGCTTGGAAAATACATTTCCAGCCTGGGCAAAACTCAGCTTCGTATCGCTGAAACAGAGAAATATGCTCACGTAACGTTCTTCTTTGACGGAGGCGACAATGAGGTTTATGAGGGTGAAGACAGAATTCTTGTAAACTCGCCTAAGGTCGCTACATACGATCTACAGCCGGAGATGAGCGCATACGAGGTAATGGAAAAATGCGTTGCCGCTATTGAAAGCGACAAGTATGACATGATCATACTCAACTTTGCTAACTGCGACATGGTAGGACACACAGGTGTATTTGAGGCAGCTGTTAAGGCTGTTGAAGCTGTTGATGACTGTGTAGGAAAGGTTACAGACGCTATCGCAGCAAAGGGCGGCGTTTCGATCATCACAGCAGATCACGGCAACGCCGACAAGATGATCGCCGAAGACGGAACTCCGTTTACGGCTCACACTACAAATCCTGTTCCGTTCTGCGTAGTCGGATATCCCTGCGTTCTCCGAGAGGGCGGCTGCCTTGCAGACATTGCTCCGACAATGCTTGAGATCATGGGAATAGATCAGCCTGCCGAAATGCTTGGCAAGAGTATCATCAAGAAATAATCGTATAGTAAAGCATTTTATTTAAAATTGTATTTATAAATATCGTTACAAATACAAACTTGCCGGTCGTCAGAATTGACGACCGGCTTTTTCAGCTTTATTACCATAACATCTGTATTTTGTCTACTACATAATACTATTTTCTTAATATTCTCATTGAATTCAGCACAGCTATGATCATAATGCCCACATCTCCGAAAACGGCTTCCCACATTCCTGCAAGACCCAAAGCACCGAGGGCAAGAATTATGACCTTTACAGCAAGCACAATCACGATATTCTGTGTAACAATGTGTTTTGTGTAACGTGCTATTTTTATCGCGTCCGCAAGGGACGACGGATCGTCCTTCATCAGAACAATATCAGCCGCTTCAATCGCAGCGTCAGAGCCAAGCGCTCCCATCGCCGCACCGACGTCCGCACGGGCAAGAACAGGCGCGTCGTTTATGCCATCGCCGACAAACGCGATCTTTCCGCCGTCGCTGCTGCTTTCAAACAGATTTTCCAGCTTTTCGACCTTCTGAGCCGGGAGAAGCTCGCTGTAGAATTCGTCCATTCCCGTAAGCTCTGCGACCGCCTTTGCGGTATCGTTGTTATCACCCGTAAGCATAACGGCGCGCGAAACTCCAAGCTCATGCAGCTGCGATACAGCCTCTGCGCTTGTGGGCTTGATCTCATCGGCGATAACGATACTTCCAAGCAGCTTCTCCTCTACCGCAACATATACGACTGTGCCGTAATCGTTAACAGGCTTATATGTTACCTTATTCTCCGACATAAGCTTTCCGCTGCCTGCAAGCAGCTTCTTTCCTTCAAATTCCGCGCTTACGCCGTGACCTGGGATCTCGCGATAATTCGTCACATCGAGATTATCCGCATTACCGCCGTACTGCGCAGCGATAGAACGCGCAATCGGGTGAGTAGACATTTTTTCCGCTGCCGCCGCATATTCAAGCAGTTCGTTTTCTGTTACTCCGTCTGACGGGAGCAGCTTTGTTACCTTAAATACGCCTTTTGTAAGCGTACCGGTCTTGTCAAAAACGATGGTATCAACATAATTCAGTGCTTCAAGATAATTGCTTCCCTTAACAAGAACGCCCTTTTTCGAAGCAGCACCGATACC
>CACYDO010000294.1 GCA_902773165.1 uncultured Ruminococcus sp.
GAAATGCTTTGGGTAGGCAGAATTGTCGTTCTGGCAATCTCTGTTGTTGCACTTATTATTGCTTCAAACCCGAACAGCGGCTCTATAATGGATCTTGTTACAAATGCATGGGGGCTGTTCGGCGCAGCGCTTGGTCCATCGATTTTGCTCAGCCTTTTCTGGAAGCGTTTCAACTTTAAGGGCGCGATTGCCGGTATTGCCGTAGGTTCGATCGTAGACGTTTGCTGGATAGTATTCCTGTCCTCAACGGGGCTTTACGAGCTTTTCCCCGGTTGCGTCTGCGGTATGCTTGCAGCAGTGATCGTAACTCTGATAACTAAAAAGCCTTCCGAAGATGTTGAAAAACTTTTTGATAAGGCCGTTAAATATGAAGATTGATTTTATTATATAGTATAATGTATTAACCATAGATCAGCCCCCTTTGAGTTATTATCGAAGGGGGCGGCTGGCTATTTGAGATTTTTTTAAATAATTTTTTGTTTGTTTGAATAATAATACTTGTATATTTTCGGAAAATAGTGTAAAATAGTAGCGGTATGTTTGAATATAATTATAAAGACGGCATTTATTAATAGAGAAGATCATCTGAACAGGAGGACATGAACGTGTCAAAGAAGTCTTCAAATAACAAGAAAATAAATAATAATGAAAGTGAAAAAACCAAAAGGGAGAAATCTGCAAAAGAGGAAACCAAAGTTACTGCGGATTCGTCAAATTCCGTTGAATTGTCAAAATCAGACGAAAGCAGCAGCGACTCTTTGAAAAAAGACAAAAAAAAGCCCGATGAAGAAAATCAGTCTGTGTCTGATACAAATAATGCTGACGAGAAACCTGTAATGCCCCGTAAAAGGAAGATCACAAAAAATATTCAAATGTGGGTAACAGCAGGTATAGCATGCTTTGCACTTTTATTTTTAATTATTTGGAAACTGTTTTTCAATCAGTCCATATTGGGCGCATGGAATTACAACATGGAGGGCTCCTACACCGAAACATATGACGCTGCGGAAAGCGGTGACTTGCCCGGTGAGGTAAAGAAGGAGTATAGTCAGCGTATATGCTATGAATTTACCAATCAGAATGAATGTATTGTAACGCTCGGAACCATGAGTGTTCCCGGAAGCTTTGAAATGGCTTCTACTGAGGAATATGGAAACGTTGTATCGATATACGTAGCTAATAATGGCACTCCTGTAGTATATGGCAGCTTTAAGTATGAGATTACAGGAAACGCATTTACTGGACGTAAGTTACAATTAACAAACGTAAGCTATGACGATGATACTCAGATCTTCAACAGTGGTAAGGGGGATTACCCGATATCTCCTTTTGAAGACGCTAAAATCGATGATAAACTCACAGGTTCATGGTATGATGAGAAAAATGCTTTGACATATGAGTTTACAAGCGATGGCAAAATGATAAGAACATCTGACGGCGGACTGTGTGTGGAGCATTACTATACTGTGATGCAGGATAATGTTATCCTTGCAAAATACGCTGTTGATTCCGAACAGTCAGAAACTTACAGTTACGAATTTAAGGATGATGATCTCTATATTGATAATTATGAGCTTATCAAATTAAATGACTGATAAGCAGGCGGTATTGGTTTAAGACCGCTCCGTTATTTCATGAATGAAGGTGTGAATAACATTGGGCAGCGAACGCAAATGCGAAGAATTGAACAATTACGATGTATCTTTACTGGTTGAGGATTTGCTCGACAGCTATTGCAACCATGAGCTCACCTGCCGTATTGATCAGGATAATATGGTAAACAGAGGAATTCTGATAAATATCGTAGAAGAACTGAGAAAGATTCTTTTCCCCGGTTTTTTTGACAATAATAAAGTAAGAAGCGAGTATTCGCGCTATCTTGTCGGAGAAAAGCTCGAATATGTTCAGTATCATCTCAAAAAACAGATTGCAAAGGCTCTTGACAATATAAAGGAAGAGAATGACAGCAGGGAAGATGTTATTGCAAAGGCTGATGATATAACATATCAGTTTTTAAAAACATTGCCCAAAATCAGAAAATACCTTGCAACTGACGTTGAGGCTGCTTACAATGGTGACCCTGCGGCTTTCAGCACAGACGAGATTATTTTTTGCTATCCCGGCATGCTTGCAGTTTCAGTGTACAGAATAGCGCATGAGCTTTATATGCTCGGCGTGCCGCTTATTCCTCGAATTATTACCGAGTATGCTCACAGTATTACGGGCATTGATATTCACCCGGGGGCAACAATAGACGAATATTTCTTTATCGATCATGGTACAGGCGTTGTTATCGGCGAAACAACCGTTATTGGCAAAAATGCAAAGATTTATCAGGGTGTAACTCTCGGAGCTCTTTCTACAAGAAAAGGGCAGCAGCTAAAAGGGACTAAGCGTCATCCTACTCTTGGAAATAACGTTACTATTTATTCCGGTACTTCCGTACTGGGAGGGGAAACAATCATCGGCGATGGCGTTACCATTGGAGGCAACGCATTTATTGTCAGCTCTGTTTCCAAAGGAACAAAGGTAAGTGTAAAAACTCCCGAGCTTGAATTTATTAGCCCTCACAAGGAAGAAACGGATTGATATAATGTATCGAAAATTATGTGCGGCTGCCGCGATGCTTTTTTCTGTAGTCATGCTTCTCTCAATTACCGGATGCAGCATGAAGCTCTCTGTTGATGACAGCGACAGCGATTCGATCGGAGAACAAACTGCTGTGTCATCAAAACCGGAAAGTGGTTCAACAAGAGACGCATACGTTGAAATCATTCAGTATATGGATCACACCGGTCTGAATAAATGCTGTGATGGAATTAAAGCTTGTCTGGATAAATCAGGTATTCGGTATGATGTTACGGTAGGTAACGGCATCGCTGAAAATGCAGTGAACGAGTGCGAGAAGAAAGCGCAGGAAATAGCAACAAATGGTTCATGCGATCTTGTGATAGCAATAGGTACCCCGTGTGCAGAGGTCGTTTGTCCTACTGTAACATCGTCGGGAAGGATTCCTTCTGTATTTTGCGCTGTTACCGATCCGGTAGGAGCAGGAATTGTATCAGATATGATTTCTCCGGGAATAAATTGTACCGGCGTTACGGCAGCTCTGAGCGCGGAAGAACAGCTTGATCTGGTTTATAATATGCAGCCGTTTATTACCGATGTGGGCGTAATATATACGGATTCCGAACAGAATGCCGTATCGCAGCTTTCTGCATTGAAGGAAGCTGCAAAAAAGAAAAATATAGCTGTTGCGGAAGAATCAGTCGAAGACCCGTCGGAGCTTGCAGAAAAAGCGTCAGACTTAATGAAACGCGTCCAGGCTGTTATTATTCTTCCGGATAATATGATCGCAAAGAATTCGTGGTACATTACGGAAAGAAGCATTGTAGAAGGAGTTCCTGTCTACGGAGTAACTCAGACTCAGGTCAGCGAAGGCTGTCTTGCAGGGTATTGCTACGATTTTACAGCTGCAGGAGAGCAGGCGGGAGAACAGGCTGTGCAGATACTTCATGGTGAAAGTGCTGCTCAGATCCCGATTATAAACAAACAAGGTTATAACCTTTATATCAACACTGATCGTTTGAATGACTTTGGAATGATGATACCTGACGGATATAAGAGTAAGGCAACAGAAGTTTCGACTTCATATGAACAACAATAAGCGAGGAGGCATATCCGTATGAAGATCAGAGAATCAGCAGAAGATTATCTGGAAACAATATTGATCTTGAAAAACAGAAACGGTGATGTCAGATCAATCGACATTGCTACAGAATTGGGTTTTTCAAAACCGAGCGTAAGCATCGCGATGAAAAATCTGAGGGAGAATGGATATATTTCCGTTGACTCGAAGGGCTATATTTCACTTGAGCCTTTAGGCAAAGAGATTGCTGAAAAGATATATGAGCGGCACACCTTCCTTTCAGCTTGGTTTATTGAGCTTGGTGTTGATCCAAAGGTTGCCGTGGAAGACGCGTGCCGTATGGAGCATATTATCAGCGCTGAAACCTTTTCTGCGATTAAAGCTCATGTTAAGCGAGTTAAGGGAGAAAAATAAAGGAATCATGCCTTATTCAAGGGCTGTTTCTTATGCGAAGTGATATAATTGGGATACTCTATATACGAATGCCTGGCTCTTTTTATTATCTATTCCTTTTTTGGTTGGTGCGTCGAGGTTATCTACCATGCTGTAATAAAGGGAAAATTCATTAACAGAGGCTTTGAGATAGGTCCGCTGTGCCCAATATATGGCTTTGGGGCTTTGTCGGTACTTATTTTCTTAGATCCGCTTAAAGATTACTGGGGATTACTTTTTATAGCTTCTGTCTGTTTTACAACGCTGATCGAATTAATTGCAGGTTTTTTGTTGGAAAAATTCTTTAATGAAAAATGGTGGGATTACTCAAACGAACCGTTTAATTTTAAAGGTTATATTTGTCCTCGCTTTTCTATTCTTTGGGGCTTGTCGTGCGTGATAGTAGTTTACGTCATTCACCCTACAATAATAACAATGGTACGCGTAATACCTGAAAAAATCGGCATTATTGTAGTAGCAGCTTTGTATGTAGGTTTTATTTCCGACCTTACTATTACGTTGATAAACATCATGCATATAAGAAAGAGTCTCAGGGCGATCTCTGAAATTGAGAAATCTTTGGAGTCATTGTCTGTTTCTATCGGAATGAATCTGAGCGAGGGGACTTTGGCGGTTATGGATAAAACGGAAAAGCTTAAAGAATATCTTGACGATAAGCAAGAGGAGATTGCTGATACGCTTGAAACAGTGCAGTGGGAACTTAGTGACGCTAAAATTAAAAGGCAGTCAAAAAAGCAGCTTATTGACGATAAGCGCCGCGCAGAGTACGAGGGAATGGAGCAGAGACTTAAAAAGCATACAGAAAAGGTCATTAAACAGAGCCGCCGTTTGAGAATGGCGTTTCCGAATATTGGCAGCGGAAGATATGAACACCTTTTCCGCAGCAAGATTATTGACAGTAATAATACTACAATAGACAAATAACGTTTTTTCATTCACATAATACCGTATAATACGGACGGAGGTAATATATTTGGCAGACTTAAAAAATGAGATCAACAAAAGACGAACATTTGCAATTATTTCTCACCCTGACGCTGGAAAAACGACGTTGACCGAAAAGCTTCTTCTTTACGGAGGTGCTATAAATTCGGCAGGTGCCGTAAAGGGAAAGCATTCTGCAAAACACGCCGTTTCCGACTGGATGGAAATTGAAAAACAGCGTGGTATTTCTGTTACCTCGTCCGTTCTCCAATTTCGCTATAATGGATATTGCATAAATATTCTTGACACTCCCGGACATCAGGACTTTTCCGAGGATACCTACCGTACACTCATGGCTGCTGATTCTGCTGTGATGGTAATTGACGGTTCTAAGGGCGTAGAGAATCAGACAAAAAAGCTTTTTAAGGTTTGCGTAATGCGACATATACCGATCATTACGTTTATTAATAAAATGGACAGAGACGCTCAGAGTCCGTTTGATCTTCTTGAAGATATCGAAACGGTTTTGGGGATTAATACATGTCCAATGAACTGGCCTATTGGCAGCGGAAAAGAGTTTAAGGGCGTATACGACCGAAAAAGCAGTAAAGTGCTTGCATTTACAGCCGCAATGAACGGTCAGAAGGAAGTCGAAAAAACGGAGATAGAGCTTGATTCTCCCGAATTTGACGAGCTTGTCGGAGCGTATCACAAGCAGGATCTTCTTGATGAAATCGAGCTTCTTGACGGTGCAGGAGATAATTTCGATCTTGACGAAGTACGCTCGGGCAGACTTACCCCTGTTTTTTTTGGCTCGGCTCTTACCAATTTCGGAGTAGAGCCATTTTTGGAGGAGTTTTTGAGCATTACAACTCCGCCTCTTCCGCGTGAAACTAATGTCTCAACTGTAGATCCGGTAAGTGATAAGTTTTCAGCTTTTGTATTTAAGATCCAGGCTAACATGAATAAGGCTCACCGTGACAGGATCGCGTTTATGCGCATTTGTTCCGGCAGGTTTGAAAAAAGCATGGAGGTATTTCACGTTCAGGGAAACAAAAAGCTTCGTCTTTCACAGCCACAGCAGATCATGGCTCAGGATAGAGAGGTAGTAGATGAAGCGTATGCAGGCGATATTATCGGCGTTTTTGACCCGGGTATCTTTTCAATCGGAGATACCGTATGCTCACCCGGTATGAACATACAGTTTAAGGGTATTCCTACATTTGCTCCGGAGCATTTTGCACGTATCCGTCAGAAGGATACTATGAAACGTAAGCAGTTTGTAAAGGGTACAACGCAGATCGCCCAGGAAGGCGCAATACAGATGTTCCAGGAGCTTGGCGGCGGTATGGAGGAGATCATAGTCGGCGTTGTCGGTACTCTCCAGTTCGATGTATTGAAATATAGGCTGACAAACGAATACAATGTCGAAATTATTATGGAAACTCTTCCATATCAGTTTATCAGATGGATCACTAACGCGGTAATTGACCCTAAAACTCTTGATCTCGCTTCTGACACAAAGCGAATACAGGATCTTAAGGGTAATTATCTTTTGTTGTTTACTAGTCAGTGGAGTATTAACTGGGCATTAGAGCATAATAAAGGCTTAATGCTTGAAGAATTTGGTTCTAAATAGTGTCTGCTTCAACATCCTCGATAAACCTCCAACACCCGATAAACAGTAGCTTTTTAAGACGAAATATGGTAAAATAAGTGCAAGGAAAAACAACAAAACAGAGTAAAAAGCTTGCACTTGGAGGAAAGACGGATATGTATAAATTCGACAGGAATCATC
>CACYDO010000295.1 GCA_902773165.1 uncultured Ruminococcus sp.
CCAACGGTTCGGGTCGGTATTTACATTCTACTATGAGGTGTTCTTTTTTGCAAACGTCACATTTTGTTGTTTACAGGAAGCTCCATGGTTTTGATGTTGTGATTAACTCAATTATACCATATTTGGAGCGGCTGTGCTTTTTTATTGCTGATTTGTTATGCTTTTATCTGCGTTTATGGCGTGTTTGGGTGTGGGAAGTTTGAGTTATGAGCCAATCTGACTCATTGCGCCGCTTATATGCATTACATTGTTATCTGTTATCCTGCATAAAGGTTTCTTTATCTTATATCGCGTTTGACCATATCAAAGCTTTGCTAAAACAAACAAGCTAATTTTGTTTTTTAAATTGCAGAAATATTGACTTTTCCGCATGGTGTGTTATAATTGTATATGACATAAGATCAGATGATTATACTGCTTTTTACGACAGCGGTTGTACCGCTATTGAAGGGAGATTACGTAAAATGACAAGAAAGTTTTTTACATCGGAATCAGTCACAGAGGGACATCCCGATAAGGTGTGCGATCAGATTTCAGACGCTATTTTAGATGAGATAATCAAACAGGACAGCGATGCACATGTAGCCTGCGAGGTAACCGCAACAACAGGTATGGTACACGTAATGGGAGAAATATCAACCGATTGTTATGTTGATATCAACTCCGTTGTTCGCGAGGTAATAAACAGCATAGGTTATGACCGTCCCGAATGCGGCTTTGATGGAAACACATGCGCTGTTATTACATCGATCGACAATCAATCACCGGATATTGCTATGGGTGTTAATGAAAGCTATGAACGCAAAGACGGTGAGCTTGATAATGATAACCTTATCGGCGCCGGAGATCAGGGAATGATGTTCGGTTTTGCATGCAATGAAACTCCTGAGCTTATGCCTATGCCGATTTCACTTGCGCATAAGCTTTCTAAACAGCTTGCGGCAGTTCGAAAGAACGGCACACTGAGTTATCTGCGCCCCGACGGTAAAACACAGGTAACTGTAGAATATGAAGATGAAAAACCTGTGCGCGTCGATACAATTGTTATATCAACACAGCATGATCCGTATGTTACAATGCAGCAGATCTACGGCGATTTGATTGAAAATGTGGTAAAACCAATTATTCCGGCAGAATTGCTCGATGAAAATACGAAGTATTTTATAAATCCGACGGGAAGATTTGTAGTAGGCGGCCCTGTGGGCGACAGCGGATTGACCGGCAGAAAGATTATTGTAGATACATACGGCGGATATTCACGCCATGGCGGCGGTGCATTCAGCGGCAAGGATCCTACTAAAGTGGATCGCAGTGCAGCATATGCGGCAAGATATGTGGCTAAAAATATTGTTGGAGCAGGGCTTGCCGATAAATGTGAGGTACAGCTTGCATATGCGATCGGTGTAGCTAAGCCCGTATCTATTCTTGTAGATACATTTGGAACAGGCAAGGCAAGCGATGAAAAGCTTGCAGAAGCAGTAGGAAAAGTATTCGATCTTCGCCCCAGTGCGATCATCAGAGATCTTAAACTTCGTACACCAATATACAGACAGCTTGCAAGCTACGGTCATATAGGCAGAGAAGATCTTAACG
Source organism: uncultured Ruminococcus sp. (assembly GCA_902773165.1). Lineage (GTDB taxonomy): Bacteria > Bacillota > Clostridia > Oscillospirales > Acutalibacteraceae > RUG592. Next base: position 1,594 of record CACYDO010000295.1, read on the forward strand.
TCGAGTGGGAGAAGCTGAACAGAACAGAAGCTTTAAAAAAAGCTGTAGAGGCTTAAAATAAAAGAACTGCTCATATTTGTGGTACACTGCCGCGTATGAGCAGTTTTTTGCGCATCATCAAATAGCTATACGGCTGCATCGAAAACAGCATCTGCACATAGCTTTATATAATAAAACACGATCCAACAGATCCCAGGGATAATTAATCCTCTTTTAATACTCCTGTCGGAATATAGTGACTGATAAACGGCAGACGTTGTTATATATATTACGATGTTTTTGTCAACTTATGGTGATATCTGCTTTGTATTTTGTGCATTAATAATAAAAAAACATGTAGTTTTTTTATTGGTATAACTGTAAAAGTTTGAGTTATAGAGTTTACTTTTTGTGAATTTTGTAATATAATATTATTTAATACATAGATACATTGTTTGTTCTTTATGGAGAACGGGGGTTATTGTTATGAAGAAATTTTTATCGTGTATATGTATATGTGCCTTGTTAATGGGAGCAGTCTCAGGCTGTGCAATAAATATAAGCGGTGACGATGATGATACTGAATCGACAATGCAAAGCGAATCTGTCAGTTCAGCTGCTGATAACGTTTCTTCTGCAGCTGATTCCGGAAACGCAGCATTGGGCTCACAGTCGCTTTATGTAACGGGAACCGATAAGCAGATCGCTATCAGAGAAGTAGACGATGACAGCGGAAAGGTTATAGGACAGCTTTCAAAAGGCGATGAGGTAAAGCTTTTAAGTACCGATTCAATGTACTATTATTGTATCCTTCACGAGCCTACCGGTGTGCAGGGCTATGTAAAAAAGGCATATCTGACAGAGGAAAGCTCTGCTGTTTGCAATGCAGAAGAATGCTATATAGATAATAAAACAGCGCTTTATGATACTCGTGAGGAAAACCACAAAACATTGCAGGAGCTTTCTGTGGGAACTGCTGTTACCGTTCTTGCGAAGACATCGGGAGATTATTGGTTTGTAGGTCTTTCCGATGCGAAGACATTTGGTTATGTAAAATGCTCCGACCTTTCTACGTCAAGGCCGCAGACTCCTTCTTCAAAGGCTGCGTCCTCGGCAGTCGTTTCTTCCACCGTAAGTAAGCCGGTAACGCCGTCTGTGCCTTCGGTACCAAGCTTCTATACAGGCTCGGGTGCAGCTCCTCAGACATATATTGCCACAAAATACGCAAGAGTGCAAACCGGTTATTTAGGATTGAGAAGCTCTGCGAATCGTCCTAACGGTGATACTAATGTTATCGGTGAGATGTACACCAATTACAGAGTGTATGTTATAGATACATCAACCGGTCAATACTGGTATTGCTATTGTCCGGATCTGGGAATGTACGGCTTTACAGATTCCAAATACCTCTATGACACTACGACACCAACTCCGCCATCATCTTCAACCCCATCATCGGATTATGAAGTTTGGGAGGTAAGGGTAGACTACGGTTACCTTGCAGTGAGAACATCTCCGCAAAGAGCCAATGACACAAATATTAAAGGTCAGCTTTATACCGGCGATGTTGTATATGTCTATGATACATCGTTTACTAATTTTACAGATAGATATTGGTATGTTTACTGTCCATCTCTCGGTATGTGGGGTTATGTTGATAGTAATAAGACTTTTCCAACGACAACCAGCAAATACTGATCTATAGATTAAAAGAATAGTTTTATTTCAAAAACGAGGCTTAAATTATAAGCCTTGTTTTTGGCTTATGAAGGAAGTGTATCAAATTGCATCTGAAAAAAACAGCAGCAATTCTTGCAGCTGCCGCTTTTATAGCTGCGTCGGCATGTGGCTGCGGAAACAGAGATAATAATATCAAAAACGAAAGCAGTGCGGAGTCCGAAATTATGAATAGCACAGAAACCTCGGATTCCGCTCCAAAAAACAACTCTCAAACAGCAAATAGTGTGTCTGCAGAGAAGTCAGAAAGCAAAAAAAATGATTCAAAAGACCTGTCCGTGATAACAATGTATGTAACCGGTCCTGAGTCTGTGGTAACATATAAAAACAGTGACGGAACAGAAAAAACTGACGCTTCTCTTACTCCTGGTACGGAGGTCACTGTAAAAAAATCAGATGCCAACGGATCTTCTTATACACTTGTTAATATTCCGGGTAAAAATGGGGAGTATTACGTATTAACAGCGTATCTTGCCTCAGATAAGGATTCCGTTACAAAAAGTTTTACTGCCAATGTGGGAAGCAGCGGAGCAATACTTTATTCTCAAGAGGGCGCTGACAGTGATGAACTGCAAACTCTTTATGCAGGAGAAGAGATAACTGTTATCGCAAAAACGCCGGGCGGAAGCTGGCGCGCTATTAGTACGACAAGCGGTCTTATCGGTTATGTTAAAGTAACGGATATTGCTTCTGATTCTATCCCTTCCGGCAGTTCTCAAAATGTGAAGACAGATTCTCAGACAAATTTATCATCAGGCGATAGCTACACAACATATATTACTGAGAATATCCCCGGTAATAATAATGAAAATAATTCGGGAAGCAGGAGCGCTGTTTCATCGTCAAACAACAATAACGATGATGAAATTACGTATTATACGGAGGAGATCGAACTGTCCCCTCCGCTTGAAAGATCCTCCGAGGTTACAAATATCAATGACGATACATTTTTAGGAACTGCACTCGATAAAGCTGAGAGCAAAGCAGGGGGAACGTGGGCCGCTGCATATATAGATCTTCAATCAGGTGACATGTCTGTTGTCAACAGCTCGCAGATGAGAGCGGCAAGCCTCATTAAGCTTTATATAATGGGTGCTATTTATGAAAAGTACGACACTTATACTGAGGTGAATTCCGGTATAGATGAACTGCTGTACAGCATGATAACAGTAAGCGACAACTACGCCGCTAACGAGCTTGTAAGCGTTCTTGGCAGCGGCGATACCGACGCAGGAGAGAAGATAGTAACGTCATACGCTCAATCTCACGGCTGGTCAAGTACATCAATGGGACGGCTTCTCAGTGAGGAAGCAATTTACGGAGATAATTACACCTCAGTTGCCGATTGTGCAGACTTTATGCAGTCTGTATATAACGGCGCTCTTCCACATTCATCAGATATGCTTGATCTGCTCAGCAAGCAAACGATTACTTACAAAATTCCTTCCGGTGTTCCCGTACCGACGGCAAATAAAACCGGAGAATTGCCCGATGTTCAGAACGACGCCGCAATAGTTTACGCTGATTCACCCTACGTACTTTGCGTTATGTCGGAGTATGTTCCGGCAGGACTTGCAACATCGGCAATAGTTGAATTATCATCCGACGTTTACTCAAACGTTTCAAATTAGTGGTTAGGAAAAAGCATAATGAAAAAACTGGTAATTGGTATTCTTGCGCATGTTGATTCAGGTAAAACGACTTTATCAGAAGCAATGATGTATACAGCAGGAGAAATCAGCAGACTTGGAAGAGTGGATCACAAAGACGCTTTTCTCGATACGTTTTCGCTCGAAAAGGAAAGGGGAATAACGATATTCTCAAAGCAGGCTGTGCTGAAATACCGTGATACTCTTATCACTCTCGTTGATACGCCCGGTCATGTTGATTTTTCTGCGGAAACAGAACGTACATTACAGGTGCTGGATTATGCGGTTCTCGTCCTGAGCGGAACGGACGGAGTTCAAAGCCATACGCATACGCTGTGGAAGCTATTAAAAAAATATAACGTGCCTTGCTTCGTATTCGCAAATAAAATGGATCTCTTCGGTGCGGATAAGCCGACAATATTGAAACAGCTTCACGATAAATTAGATGATAGATTTGTCGATTTTACTTACACTAATATCGGCGAATTTCACGAGAGTGTTGCGCTCTGCGACGATAAACTGCTTGAAGAATATACCGAATACGGAAGAATAGATAATCAGAGTATTATTTCTGCAATACGTGCGCGCAAGGTGTTCCCTTGTATGTTTGGTTCTGCGCTGAAGCTTGATGGTGTTGAGCAGTTTCTTGACAAGCTCTGCGAATTTACCGTTATGCCGCAAAAAAATGATGTTTTCGGTGCAAAAGTCTTCAAAATATCGGAAGACGAGCAGGGCGGTCGCTTAACGTTTATGAAAATAACAAGCGGTGTACTTCGCGTTAAGGATTCTGTCGGTGATGAAAAGATCAACAGAATTCGAATTTATTCCGGGAAAAAGTATACTCAGACGGAAGAAGTTTCTCAGGGAACTGTATGTGCCGTTACAGGTCTTAATAATGTCCGTCCTGGGGATGGTCTGGGCGTTGAAAAGAATTCTTCTTTTCCGCTTCTTTCTCCTGTGTTGACATATAGTGTTGAACCGCCGCAGGGAACTGATATACATACTCTTTACGAAAAGCTGAAAATCCTCGAAGCAGAAGACCCTCAGCTGAATGTTTCGTACCACAAAAGATTAAACGAGCTGCATATTCGTCTTATGGGCGATATTCAGCTCGAGATTCTCCGTTCTGTCATCAAAGAACGATTTGGACTTGAAGTAACCTTTGGCAAGGGAAATATAATATACAAAGAAACAATTGCAGATATTGCAGAAGGCGTTGGTCATTTTGAGCCTTTGCGTCACTATGCAGAGGTTCACCTTTTGTTAAAGCCCGGAAAACCTTCGAGCGGTATAGTTATTTCCTCGGAATGTAAGGAGGATAAGCTTGACCGAAACTGGCAGAGATTGATAATTACTCATCTTTATGAAAAAACTCAGCCCGGTGTTCTTACAGGTTCGCCGATAACGGATATTGAGATAGTGCTTATGTCCGGGAAGGCTCACCCAAAGCATACAGAGGGCGGAGATTTTCGTCAGGCAACATACCGTGCAGTACGTCAGGGGCTTCGCAGTGCAAAAAGTATTCTGCTTGAGCCGGTATATGAATTTACGCTTGAGGTTCCCACCGAAAACCTTGGCAGAGCGCTTGCAGATATTCAGCGTATGTGCGGAAGCTTTACATCTCCTGAAAGCAGGGGCGATGTATCCGTTGTCAGCGGTACTGCACCGGTATCAACAATGTGTGAATATTCCCGCGAGGTCGTAGGTTATACTCACGGCAAAGGGCGGCTTTCGTGCAGCTTAAAGGGATACGAGCCGTGTCATAACGCCGAAGAGGTAATAGAAGCTGTCGGTTATGATCCCGATTCCGATACTGAAAATCCATGTGATTCGGTGTTCTGTTCACATGGCGCAGGGCATACTGTTAAATGGAATGAGGTTTATGAGCATATGCACCTTCCAAGTGTATTGCAGCCCGAAAAGAAGGAAGAAGCAAGCCAGAGTGCAAGCGAGCTGTTTGCTAAGTGCAGAGATCAGAAGGACGTTTTTGCTCTTGATAAGGAGCTTATGCAAATATTTGAGCAAACATACGGCGCTGTAAAAAAAAGAGGTGACAGCTCAAAAAGCAGCTTTGTTTCATACGAAAAGAATTCCGGTTCGTATAAACGAAAAGCGGCTCAGAAATATGACGGTGAGGATTATCTGCTTGTTGACGGTTATAATGTGATTTTTTCCTGGGAACACCTGAAAAAGCTGGCGCAGACCAATATTGACGCGGCACGAAGCTCGCTTATTAACATTCTCTGCAATTACCAGGGGTATAAAAAATGCCGCCTGATACTTGTTTTCGACGCCTATAAGGTCAAGGGGAATGTCGGAGAGGTTGAAAAAACCGGAAATATCAGTGTGGTTTATACAAAGGAAGCCGAAACGGCAGATATGTATATAGAAAAGGTAACGCATAAGCTTGCTAAAAACAACCGTGTCCGCGTTGTGACGTCGGACGGAATGGAGCAGCTTATCATTTTGGGCAGCGGCGCTCTGCGTGTTTCATCGAGAAGCTTTCTTGATGAGATCCGTCAGGCAGAATCGGAGATCAGAGAGATAATCTCTGCTTCGGAATAATATATTAATTAAGGAAAAGAGGTATTACAATGTCAGAAAGAGAGTATTCACAGGAAATTGCTGAAGCTATACGCAGTGATCTTGATGAACTTGGCTGGAGCTATTCCTTTGATGAAAACAGAGGAATATTCCGTTTTGGCGTGACGCTTCAATCTAAGATAAAGAACGTTCAGTATGTGATATATGTTAACGAAAGCGAATACACAGTTTACGTTATTTCACCTATCGGTGCTGATGAAAATGACAAAAAGATGTTGCGTGTTATGGCGGAGTTCGTTTGCCGCGCAAATTATGGCCTTAAAAACGGCTGCTTTGAGCTTGATATGAATGACGGCGAGCTTCGCTACAAAAGCTATGTGGATTGTGAGGGTGGTATACCTTCTTCTGCGGTTATTGAGAACAGTATTCATTGCCCTGCAGCTATGTTCAGGCGATATTCAGACGGCATATTAGCGATCATTTTTGGAGCAACAAACGCCAAGGCTGCTGTTGATAAGTGTGAAAGAAGTACAGAGGGCGGAGAGCTTCGTGAACTTTTAGGTGATGATCTGGAGGAAGGCGACGTTGACGGAATGCTTTCACGCCTTCGCGACAGGCTCGGAATTGATGAAGAAGATCTTTCCGACGAAGACGATGAAGATGACGAATAATTTATTCTGTTGTGCGGTTAAATCTATATGAAAAAGAAATTTACATGGATTCTTGGAATATTATCCGGGTTATTTGCTTTTTTGATGATATTTGTTTTTATCTGGAAGATTAAAAACCGCCATCAGCCGGGGCTTGCAGATATGATAGATGTCAAAGTTATTGTTTTTTATTTTGCTTTATGCATTTTTATTTTTGTTAATTGTATAAATGCAATACCGCACAAAGACAGTACCAAAGATGTGCCATCAGATCCTTCGTCAGAGTATATAAAACACCCGAAAGAATATTGATGTATTTCAAGTGAGTTTTGTATGCTATGACGCAAAATATGCAAGTAGATTTGGTGCTGAACGTTAGTTGTACTTTGTGCAGTGTTGCCTGAGTATACAAAAAATGATTGATCCGTTTTAAAAAACAAAAAACGTATTTCCTTCATATTAGTGCACATTAAACTTATATTGCAATGTGTCAAATTGATTTTTTGAAAGTATGTAAATCGGCATGGCATATGACGCCGCAGCGTATGCCATGTTTTTTCAATTTAACGCCTTCGATAAAGAAGGAGAAAGAAGAAAATGGATATTACAGTGAGATTTGCTGAATTTAATGAATTACAGCGCATAAATGAAATCAGAGAACAGGTTAACGATCTGCATGTGAGCGGACGTCCCGATATATTTCGTCCGGGTTTTGTGACAGAGTTGAGACAGCGTATTTATGAATGCTTTGACAGTGAGGAATGCAGAATTATTGCTGCCTTTTGCGGTGAAACTCTTTGCGGCTTTGCGTCGGTGCAGTATGTCAACAAACCCCAGTCACCATACAATCTCGAAAGAAAGATATATCAGGTAGAGGAAATAGGAGTTGACAAGGCTTATCGCCGAAAAGGGGCAGGCGGAGCGATGATCGAATTTATGAAGCGTGATGCGCGAAAAAAAGGATTTGATCGGATCGAGCTTGATATGTGGGAGTTTAACGAATCAGCGTTAAAATTCTACCATTCCGCAGGCTTTTCGGAATATCGCCGATATATGGAGCTTAATATGAATGGGTATCCTACAGTACAAAATGCTCACAGATTTCTTAGCGAAGCCGTAAAATGCAATCCCGGCCCCTGGGGAGATCACAGCGTCGTTGTTGCGAAATGTGCTAAAGCTATCGCTGCTCATTGTCCGGATATGAATGAGGAAAAGGCGTATGTTCTTGGACTTCTTCACGATATAGGACGACGTTTCGGAGTGAGCCACCTCCGCCATGTCTACGACGGTTATTCTTATATGAAATCATTAGGTTATCCTGACGCCGCAAGAATATGTATTACTCATTCTTTTCCAAATAAGATAATAGATGACTATGTGGGTAATACCGATGTGACTGATGAACAGAAAAAGTTCATAGAAGAAAAGCTTTCAAGCTGTATTTATGACGATTACGACCGGCTTATCCAGCTTTGTGACGCAATAGGAATGCCTTACGGTGCGGTTCCCATAGAGGTCAGAATGAATGATGTAAAGCGCCGCTATGGTTTTTATCCTCAGGAAAAATGGAATAAGAATATTGCTCTTAAGGGGTATTTTGAGGTTAAAGCCGGCATGAATATTGAATCACTGACGGCGGATATTACGGCGAATAAAGATGATTAAAGAAAATAAAAAGACTTGGATAATCGCTTTTAAGGCAATACTGTTTTATATGCTGACATAAAATTGCTTGACGAGCTTATCGTAATTATTCTGATATCGAGTTCCATATGCCAAAAGCATTGTATGCCTTTGATAGGATTGTGGAGTACAAAAAAGCAGATGGTTTTCTGATGACGGAATACGGGCGTTCCAAAAGGCTGATTGTTTTGAAATAAAGTTTTGATAATAAGGAGTGTTATATGAATACCAAAATTGTGAAAAACGAAGAGAAAAAGGTTGAATATCTTGAACTGATCTATGACCTGATATTTGTATATGTAATCGGCAGGAACAATTCTCTGCTGCATCAGATAACAAACGGATTTGTCGATGGAGGGGTGTTTTTTGCGTATATTCTATGTACGCTTACCATCATCCAAATATGGAACTTTTCCACCTATTACATCAATATGCATGGCAGAAATGGACTCAGAGATCATATCTTCCTTTTTATTAATATGTTTCTGCTTTATTTTATAGGCGAGGGAACACGAGCACATTGGGTTGACTATATGCTTGAATACCATATTGCGTGGGGGCTTATTCTCATCAATATCGGCGCTCAATATTTTATCGAGCTGCGCAACAGAAAAGACGATCCGCATATATACCAGCAGACAAAGCGTATGGGCTTTGTGCTTTTCATTGAAGCG
>CACYDO010000296.1 GCA_902773165.1 uncultured Ruminococcus sp.
GGGGGTGTAAAGGCTTCGACGGGGGCTGCGAGCCGAGGTAAGCGAGCAGCGGTGCGGAACCGCTTTAAAAGCCGCACTTTTAAAATTAAACGACAACGAAACAGTTGCCTTAGCAGCCTAAGCGCTGCTCGTTCTGCCCGAGAGGACCACGGCTCGGGTAAGGGCGTCGATTAGTGGTGAACGCGATCGGGTACACTCCTTTAACCTGATCGTGTACTAAAGGATACCGAGTGCAGAAGCCCTTCGCCGGGCGTCTGCGCAAGGGAATTTCAAAACGGCGAATACGCTCGTAGAAAGCTTCGGTAAACTACCTTCGGACAGGGGTTCGACTCCCCTCACCTCCACTAATTACAAAAACCGCATTATTAAGCGAAAATGGCTTGATAATGCGGTTTTTTATGTTTGGTATCTATCTGAAGTGACTTTAAAACTCAAAATTTAGAACGTTATAATCAATGCTTTCATCAAAAATATCACACTAAAATTCTGACAACTACATAATAATATCAGCTCGGAATTGGTGATTATATAGTGGCTCATAACTTACGCTTACATAAACGATATTTATATGGTGTAATAAGATATAGCTATAATCACATTAACACATAAAACATATTAATTTGAAAGTTTCCTCGGAGAAATCTAAAAAAACTCTTGACAAAATCAAAAAATAAGTGTAAAATCTATTTTAGTTAGGGGACACTAACTTAAATAGATCATAGTTCGGATGAAAATATCTGATAGACAGGAGAAATAAATGAGTATAGTTATCGTAGGCGGCAACGACCGTATGGCAGCAAGATACAGCGATATATGCAAATCATACAACTTTAAGGCAAAAGTATTTACACAAATGCCGACTGATTTTGAAAATAAGATCGGTGATCCCGATTTGATTGCCGTGTTTACAGGAACATGTTCGCATAAAATGTTGGGAGGAGTTAAGCGTAGGAGTGAAAAGTATGGCATACCGGTAGAGCATATTAACAGCTCCAGCGTTAGCGCTCTAAAACAGCTTCTTGAAAAAGTCGGAAAATAACTATTGCAGCAGTGTGTTATATGCGCAGACGAAATCAGATTTCAGATTAATTATCTCTATACAGAAAAAGAACCGCAGAAGTCTCAGTACATTTTTTGTGGTTCTTTTTCTTTATATTCTGTAGTAAGCATTATAAAAAAAAAAAAAAAATACAGATAATTAATTTGTACAATCTAATCTGATTTGCACTAACTAATAAATAGTCATGATCTTAAATAGCATCATATGTAATTTCACAGCAGAATAAAAATATTGAGGAAATTATTTTAAACTAATTTAACACGATTTTTGAACCAATAAAAATATCAAAAATAAACAATATAATTTTCCTGAGGAGCTATAAATGCTGACCAACTTAACAAAAATGCCATAGGCAAATTAAATGTTGTTGACAAGACGAGGTAGTTATGATAAACTAATCAGTGTTAGAAATGCAATTGTATAAGCAAAGCTGCGCTCCTGAGAGCGTTTTTTATTGATTGTATGGTTAGAAGATAATAACTATAACATACAAAAATGCTGATTTTAGCTTAGAATTGTATAATAAAGAGGGTGCATATATCAACATGAGCATAAAAGCTGTTAAAAGAATTCTTTGTCTGCTGCTTGTGATCGCTGCGGCGTTCGGCGCTTTCGGAGTTACCGTTTATGCCGATGAAGAATCCGAAAAAGCAGACTATTACCTTTCCTACAAAAAGTATGTAGCGGCGGAAAATCCCGATGGGTCGAAAACCGTAACGTATAATGATATCACCGATCAGATATCAAACCTTCTGGAGGAGGGGCTGCGCCGCTATGAATCGGGCGCTGAGCGCGAAGGCGACGACGGTTATTACAAGCCGTTTACAAATTCCTACGGCTTTTGGTACGAAACCTCGGGCTACGAGAAAACTGTAATGGGCTACATTTCGGGCGCACGCGTCAACGAAGTCGAGCTTCAGTTTTCGAATATGAAAAAAGCGGTAAACAACGGCGCTTCTCCCGATGAGGTAAGAGCAGAGGTCGATAAGCTGGTGGAAATGCTTCGCGAAGACGCAAATACACTCGATAAGCTTTTCGGCTACCCGATTAGCAGCGAAGATTCGGAGGACGGCTCCGAGGAAACGCAGAGCGGAGGCAGCGGTCTTGCATGGGCGACCTTCGGCGCGGTTTTCGGAATCATTCTTCGTGAGGGTCTTGAAGCGATCCTGATTGTCGGCGCAATGGTCGCATATCTCATAAAAACGGAGAATAAGAAAGGCACGATCTATGTTTACGTCGGCGCAGTCGCTGCGCTTGCTGCAAGCGTAGTTCTTGCGATCATTCTGTACAATATCACGAGCGGAACGAGCAATTCGATCCCGCAGGAGATCACAGAGGGCGTTACGGCGCTGCTTGCAGTTGCGGTGCTTATATACGTTTCAAACTGGATGATCTCGAAGGCAGAGGCTGATTCCTGGACAAATTACATTTCTTCTCAGGTTTCCTCTTCCGCCGACAGCGGAAAGCTGATCGCGCTGGGCGCAGCGTCGTTTCTCGCGGTGTTCCGTGAGGGTGCGGAGGTGATCCTCTTCTGCCAGCAGTATTTTTCAAGGGCAGGCTCGATGGAACACGGATTCCCCGCGGTATTTGCAGGAATAATCCTCGGTCTTGCCGCCGTTATGGTCATCTTCGTGATGATCCGCGTATTCGGCGTAAAAATCCCGCTCGGACCGTTCTTTATGGCAACGAGTATTCTTATGGCAGTAATGTCTATCGCGTTCCTCGGCTCGGGCATGTGGGAGCTGTTCCTCGACGGCGGACTTGCAGAAAAAATCGGCGGCTTCGTTCAGAGTATGGCCGGTACGATACCTGCACTTTCGTTTATGTCCGGCAACGATGTTCTCGCGTTCTTCGGACTCTATCCCACATGGATAACTCTCGGACCTCAGATCATTCTTACCATCATTACGATAATCACCTTCGTTCTGACAATAAGAAAGAAGCCCGGAGAGAACGAAAAGAAAAAAGCCGCGAAGAAAGCCGGCAAGTAATCAATCCTGCAATATCACGGTCTGAACCCGTATACAGATCGGTTATTGACAATATACGGAATACCGTTATTTACAGTATTCCTCAGTTAAATTATAGTGGAGGTTAATATAATGAAGAAATATTCAAGAATAATCGCAGCAGCGGCAGCTCTGATGATGGCAGTAAGCATGTCTGCATGCGATACAGAGGCTGGTAATACGAATGATAACAGCACAGAAGAGTCTTCTGCGGCAGTTGAGTCCGCAGCAGAGGTTTCCGAAGCTGAGGAATCGGCAGAGGAGCCGGCAGATGACGGCGAGGATCTCGGTTTTACAGAGGTAGAGATCTTCTCCGGCGTTGAGAAGGAGTTTCTCAACCTTAATGCCGTATATTTCCAGCCTGTAGACATGACAGGCGGCTATAAGGCAGAGGATTACGACTGCCACCTGGAGCTTGATGTTTCTGCTCTTCAGAACGGTCTTGGCTACGGTACAGGCGACTGGGTTCCTTACCTTACCGTAAACTACGAAGTAACAAAGAACGATGACGGCTCTAAGGTCAGCGAGGGTACATTCATGCCGATGGCAGCTTCCGATGGTCCTCACTACGGCGCTAACATCAAGATGGCTGGCGACGGTCTTTACACTGTAAAGTTTACCGTTAAGTTCCCCGATTCTTCCACATACCTCATTCATACAGATGAAACAGGTCCTGATACTCATGAGTTCCCCGATGCTATCGAGTACACATACGAGGATTGGCAGTTTACAGACGGCGCTTGGGCTGAGTAATCAGATCTTATTATATATAAATACTACGGCTGCGGTTTACGGGGCTGCGGCAATTTGCAATAACTCCGGTTTGGATCGCGTTTTTTCGGCGCTTTTCGCACCGGAGTTGTTGAGCCGTCCGGAGATTTTTTTATTAATGTGGCACTTGTTTATTAATGCGGCAATTAAATGATCCAATTTAACGATCATCGTAAAACGTTACGTAAATCCATGCCGGGGTAGGTTGGGCTGCGAAAGCTAGGATTTGTTTATTTACGATTGTTTAGCTGCCGAAAAAATTCTGCACCATGAAGGAGTAAATATGCTTACATATCTGATAGACGTAACGGGCGA
>CACYDO010000297.1 GCA_902773165.1 uncultured Ruminococcus sp.
TGTCAATATCCCGAAGAATAGTTCCTCAGCGTGTTTATTATACTACATCTAAAAATAAAATGCAATACCTTTTTTAAAAAAAAATTAACAAACAGTAAAAAAAATTCAAAATAATTTTTGGTTTGTTCATAAATACGGCTGAGGACGTGGGTTTAGCTGCCTTAGCTGCTTGTAAACCTGGATTTATTTCCCGATCACAGCTCCTTACTTATACCAGATAAATATCGGCTGCCGTGATCTGCCTTTCTTTATATTATAGAAAAGCGATTAATACCCGTCAGGATTCTGAGTCTGCCACTTCCACATATCGCGGCACATATCCTCAAGGGTAAGCTGAGCCGTCCAGCCGAAAAGCTCCTTTGCCTTTGAAGCGTCAGCGTAAGATACGGCGATATCGCCGGGACGTCTGGGCTTGATCTCATAGGGTACGGGAATATTGTTAACGCTTGCAAATGTATTTACAACTTCGAGAACGCTGTGACCGCTGCCCGAACCGAGATTTACTTCTTCCGAGCCTTTATGCTCAGCGGCATATTCGAGAGCCGCAACGTGACCCTTTGCAAGATCAACAACATGGATATAGTCGCGCACGCCCGTACCGTCCTCTGTGGGGTAATCATCGCCGAAAACGCCGAGCTTTTCAAGCTTGCCGCCTGCGACCTTAGCCACATACGGGAAAAGGTTGTTGGGAATGCCGGCGGGGTCCTCGCCGATAAGACCGCTCGAATGAGCGCCGATCGGGTTAAAATAGCGCAAAAGCACAACAGAAAGCTCCTTATCGGCGAAAGCCGCGTCGCGCAGGATCTGCTCGCTCATAAGCTTTGTCCAGCCGTAAGGGTTTGTGCAGGTAGATATAGGCATATTTTCATTATAAGGCGGTTCGTTATGTTCGCCATAGACTGTCGCTGAGGAGCTGAACACAATATTCTTTACATTATATTCGTTCATCACTTCCAGAAGCGTCAATGTGGAATCGAGATTATTCCTGTAATACATAACAGGCTTTGCGACCGACTCTCCGACAGCTTTATAGCCTGCGAAGTGAACAACGGCGTCTATTTCCTGTTCGCCGAATATTCTGCGCAGAGCCTGCTTATCGGTAACGTCGGCTTCATAGAACTTTACGTCTCTGCCTGTAATTTTCTTTATACGGTTCAGCACCTCGGGCTTACTGTTGGAAAAATTATCAACAATAATCGGATCATGTCCGCTTTCGATCAATTCAACGCAGGTGTGAGAACCAATAAATCCTGCGCCCCCTGTTAATAATACCTTCATGTTATCATTCCTTTGCTAAATTATTCCGGCGCAGCAACCCCTACGCCTTCAACAAGGCTTTTCGCCATGCTGACTATTTCATCATAGTTATAAGCTTTTTTGATATCGTCTAAAGATTTATCGGAAAACTCCTTGCAGCTCTTGTCACAATAGCGCTTTAAAATAGTATACGGCGAAACGAGTTTATCATCGGGCGAGCCGTTTATCCTGCTCTCCCATTTTTTGTCAAGCTCATTATCGTCTATAATACGGCAAAGCGCCGCGCCTGCGTATTCATTCCCGGAATAATCGAGAAATTCGCTGACATCGCTGTTGTATCTGCCTGTACACAAATAATAATACGCGCTGTAAAACGTGATCGCTTCCGATTCCTCCTTATTGAAGAACGTGAAGTTATGACCAATCTTACCGCTTATCTTATAAAAAACGTACTGCGCGCAGCCTTCTTCAAGCTCGATCTGTTCCTGCGTCAGAGCGAAGTCGGGGTATCTTTCCTTCTGATATTCTCTGACAAGGACATACTCGGCTATCAACTCTTTAAGCTGCTGCTTAGATTCAGCCGCAAGCATATCGTCAATTATTCTGTATTGCAGACCCGTCAGCGCAATATTTTCCTCTTTAAGCTCGTAGTGAACGCTTGTATCCTTCTGCGGAACGTCTGCGCTTTCTACCATATTTGCAAACGAGCTTTTAACGTAGCCGTCCTCGAGTGAGCCTGCGCCGTTCTGGAGAACCTTGGGCTTATCAAAAACGTATGTATAAACGCTTCTGCCTCTGATATCGACAAAAGAACCGTCCTCTTCCTTTATAAGAGAAAAGGTCATAGGAGTGAGGTAGGAAAGTCTGTAAACCGATATTCCCTCATACTCTGACGGCATTTTTATTTTCTGCGAGAAAATACTTTTATTATAATCCATATTTACGATATAAGTATATCCCTTTACAAAACCGAAGCTTCTCGTAAGGACGCACGGACATCTGCGAAGATCATAGCTTTCATTCCATATCTCGTCGCTGCCGTACCGCTCGTCGAACAGGGCTGTCATTGCGCAGATCTCCTCTATCGCGCCGCGGTCAACCTCGTCAAGCTGATGAAGCGAGGTTTTACCCAATTTATTAGAAATAAGGTCGGCGCAAACGACGATCAGCACAACACCGATAAGTATCAGCAATACGTTTCCGATTCTTTTGACCTTATTCACCGTCGTTACCCCTTTTCCGTATTATACAGCATATATTGCATATTGTACTACTTTTCCTTAGGATTTTCAAGAGCAAACGAATAGATTGTATGGTTTTTACAAATATTTTACCAAAAAACTGGTGTTATATACAAAAAGCAGAATCATACTACCATACAGAGAGAGCCTGTTTCCTAATTCCGAATAACGAACAAA
>CACYDO010000298.1 GCA_902773165.1 uncultured Ruminococcus sp.
GTGAAGCTAACAAAGAGTAGTTTTGGGACGCGGAGTTTATTAAGCAGAAGAAGTACAAGCATGCTAAAACTACAGCAAAACACTCACTGAGCCGCCCGGCGATAGAGGGCAAAAGCAGAGCATATTATGATTAAAGCTGAAAAACTTCTTATCTGCATAAGTTGCCAAAAAGTGTAAGTTTAAAAATATTCTTTAACAGCGCCTAAAGAAATTATTTTCCTTTATTCTTCTGCACCTGCGCAGTCACTGCGGCCGCCAAAGGCGACGGCGTAAGCTTAGATACCGCTGCCATCAGCTTCATTGACGTTCCGGGAATGATAACCGTTTTTCCCTTTACCAGCTGAGTTACGGCGTAGCGCGCTACATATTTGCTTGAAAGCGAAGGCGTTGCAAAATGAACTCCGGCAACCTTGTTGAACTCCGTATCTACAGGACCCGGGCAGAGCGCCGAAACAGTTACAGCCGAACCCGATTCCTTTAGCTCATACGCCGCCGACTGAGTAAGCCTTAAAACGTAAGCCTTGCTTGCGTAATACGCTGCCATATACGGTCCCGGAGCAAATCCTGCCATCGACGCTACGTTGAGTATTTTTCCGCTGTTTCTCTGCTTAAAATCCTTTAGGAAAAGCTTGAAAATAACGTGCATTGTTTCAACATTCAGGCGTATCATCTCGACCTCACGGTCGGTGCTTGTTTTCGTAAAATCTCCCCATACGCCGAAGCCTGCGTTATTTATGAGGATATCTATATTTTCGTCCTTTGTAAGCTCGTAAAGCTCCTTTGCGCCGTCGCTGCCGCTGATATCTCCGGTAATAATGCGCGGATTCCCTCTAAGGCTGTCTGCAAGCTCCCTGAGCCTGTCCTCTCTTCTTGCGTTTAAAATCAGCTCACAGCCGTATGAATCGAAAACCTTGGCGATATCTCTGCCAATTCCCGAGCTTGCGCCCGTTATTAATACCTTCTTTGCCATAATCTTTATCACTCTTTTCTTTGTGATTTTTTGAATAAATATATTTTAGCATACTGATCTGATTTGTTCAATATGTATTTTTCAATTTTTCAAATATATTCCAGAAAACAATTTCTTAACAATATTTTCATTGTAATGACTTGAAACAACCGCGGTTTAGTGGTAGACTAATAATTGTTGCGCAGTGAGCGCACAAATGTAATATTGAAAAGAAAGAAGTAATTGATATGACAAAGGTAGATATTTTCTCCGGATTCCTCGGAGCAGGAAAAACAACGCTTATCAAAAAGCTTATTAAAGACGCGTACAGCGGCGAAAAAATCGTTCTAATCGAAAATGAATTCGGCGAGATCGGCATAGACGGCAGCTTTCTTAAGGATGCCGGAATTGAAATTACCGAAATGAACTCCGGCTGCATTTGCTGTAGTCTTGTGGGCGATTTCGGCGAGGCTCTTAAAAAGGTCCTCGATCAATTTGCTCCCGAACGCATTATTATCGAGCCTTCAGGTGTAGGCAAGCTGAGTGACGTTATCTCCGCAGTAGAGCGCGTAGATTCCGATGAGCTTAAGCTTAACAGCTTCACTACCGTCGTAGACGCAAATAAATGCAAAATGTATATTAAAAATTTCGGCGAGTTCTTCAATAATCAGGTCGAACACGCCAGCGCTATCGTCCTCAGCCATACAAAAAATATCTCTGACGAAAAGCTTGACAACTGCGTTAAGCTTCTCAGAGAACACAACGCAAAGGCTGAGCTTGTGACCACAGATTGGGAAAATCTCACAGGTGAGCAGATCATGCTTGCTATCGAAAATAAAAGCACGCTTGCAGAAGCGCTTGAAAAACTTGCTCATGAGCAGGAACACCATCATCATGACCATGACCACGACCACGAGCATGAACATCATCACGATCACGATCATGACCACGAGCATCATCACGATCATGACCATGAACATGAACATCATCACGATCATGACCACGACCACGAGCATGAGCATCATCACGATCACGACCACGAGTGTGATGACCCGAACTGCTCCTGCCACGATCATCACCATCATCATGCAGACGAGGTATTCCAGAGCTGGGGCGTTGAAACGACGAAGAAGTTCTCCGAGGAGGACATTACAAACGCACTCAAAGCGCTTGAAGACGAGGAGAAATACGGCATAATTCTCAGAGCTAAAGGAATTGCCGCAGGCAAGGACGGCGAGTGGATACACTTCGATTACGTTCCGGGCGAGCCCGATGTAAGAACAGGCGCTGCCGAAACGATCGGTAAGCTCTGCGTTATCGGCTCGAAGATCAACGAAAAGGCTATCGCGGAGCTTTTCGGAGTCTGATCGCGATATTATCTGACCAAGGAGAAATCACATGAATATTCCTGTTTATTTATTTACGGGATTCTTGGAGAGCGGAAAGACAAAATTCATTCAGGAAACACTTGAAGACAAGCGCTTTCACAAGAACGAAAAAACGCTCGTCCTCGTTTGCGAGGAGGGCGTTGAGGAGTTTGAGCCTTCCAAGATACCCACAAAAAATATTCTCTTCGAAACTATTGACGAAGAGAGCGACCTGACCGAGGAAAGACTTTCCGAGGCTGCAAAAAAGATCAATGCAACGCGCGTGCTGATCGAATACAATGGCATGTGGCAACTGCAAAATCTGTATGACGCTATGCCCGAGGGCTGGCTTATTTATCAGCAGATGGTATTTTTCGACGCTTCGACGTTTGCCAGCTACAACGCAAATATCAGAAGTCTTGTTGTAGACAAGATAACCGACGCAGATATGGTGGTATTCAATCGCGTTCCGCTAGGTGCAGATCAGATGCCGATGCACCAGGCTGTAAGAGCGCTCAGCCGCAACGCCGAGATCGCTTACGAATACACGAACGGCAAGGTAGTTTACGATGATATCATTGACCCTCTCCCCTTTGATATCGACGCGCCTGTTATCGAGGTCGCCGACAACGACTATGCGCTTTGGTACAGGGATTGCACCGAAGACATGATGAAATATGACGGCAAGACGATCAAGTTCAAAGGGCTTGTAGCATCTAACAAAGCGTTTGACAACAAAACCTTTGCTGCCGGAAGACACATTATGACCTGCTGCGTTGAAGATATTACGTACAGCGGCGTTATCTGCAAAACGGACAAGCCGCATAATTTAAAGCAGGGCGAATGGGTCATGCTTACGGCAAAGATCTCCATTGAATTCAGCAAAATGTATAAGGGTAAAGGTCCGATACTCAAGGTCATCAGCACTGCTATGACGACTCCGCCCGAACAGCCTGTTGCGACATTCTAAAAAATTTATATACAAAATGCTGCCCCGGTATGATGCTATATGCGACATACCGGGGCAATTATTATTAATCATATTCAAGCTTTACCACTATCGCATTAAAATTGGCGATCATGATAATAGCAAGGTTTTCGTTATTCATGCGGTGCGATTCATCAAGCTGCTCGTTAGCCTCTTCGATATAGTCAAACATATAATAAGGCTCTTCATGGAACATAACATTGATAGCGTCTTCGTAATTATAAGCGCTGTTGAGCCTTATCGTAAACATATCGTCGCCGTTTTGCGCGGCTTCGATCAGATCGGATACCATCACATCGCGGCTATCGCCGAAATCTTCAATGTAAGTCGATTCGATCACAAAATAATTCTGGCTTTCGCTGCTGCATTTGGGCAGGAACAAATTGTATATTTCGGGAAGAGTATCCTCATTTTTCAGCTTATCGACAGAAGCTTCGATAATATGATCCTCTTTCACCTTATCATCGCTTAAATTGAAGTAATTAAAATAAGCGTTTTCGTTGTCGTCCCACGTTGCGTCCAGGTGATACCAATCTCCGCCGATATTTACGACATTCCACATATGCGGTGCGTTTTCGCCGTAACCATTCACGTAATAGCAGTCGATACCGACTTTATTTAAAAGCAGGCACATTGCGTGGGCATATCCCTCGCACACAGCGCTGCCGTTTACAAGAGCGCCGTAAACGGTAAATTCCTCCCAGCCGTCCTCTGCAAGCTCCACGCCCTTTGCATAAGTGCAGCCGGCAAGCAGCGTGTTATGGATATATTTTTCGAGATGATATTCATTGAGGTCGCTTGGTATGCCCGAGATAATGTCATTTATCGAATTGTTAAGTGAACTTATCCTCTTACTGCATTCTGCGCCGCTGACATAGGAATACAGCTGGATCACAGACTGATTTCCGGCAGTTCCGTAAGTATAGCGGTTAGTAAGCCAGAAAACCTCCGGGTGATCCATCGTAAACGCCTTTATACTCAGATCCATATCCCTGTCTGTAAAGCTTTTATCCTCTATTTTAACCTTGCCGACGGCGTAGAAACCGTCTTCTCCCGGGTTCTCGGATATTTTATAAGCTGCCGTACCGATAAGATCGTAGCAGGTTCGCTGACTATCGGTATAAAGTGAATCATAGCCGTAGCGTATAACGCCGTTTGACGTATAATTTTCACTATCAATGCTGTTTAAAGGCTGTATTTCCGTATAGTTAGTATCATCGTCAAATTTGGTTTTTTCAAAAATATCCCCCTGGACATTTTCTATCGTTTCGGAGAAGCTGCATCCGGCAAGCATAACAAGAGCTGCCGCCGAAGCAATAAGCCTGAATTTCATCTGCATATGATGTACCCCTGTATTTCTTTACGCTCATCTGATGAATGCATGAACGAGAAGCTAGCAATCCGAAATTTAGTATTAGGTAGACACTGATTAAATCGAGTGCCCATATCGCTCAGTCAGATTTTTAGGCAAATTGTACGAAACGACCGCAGGGTGCGGGTCTCCGATGGCAATGTCAATAACTTAAGCCGTTTTCCAACCCCCTCCGTCAGCCTAACGGCTGACACCTCCCCTTTCAGGAGAGGCTTGGGTTCAAAAAAACTTCGAGAGTCTACCCTGAAAGGGGAGATGTCACGAAGTGACAGAGGGGTTAAAACAAATGAGAAATTCTTAAGTTAATGACATTTCTCCGGTGGAGACCTCTGTGAA
>CACYDO010000299.1 GCA_902773165.1 uncultured Ruminococcus sp.
CCGGAGAAGCTTGCGGAATATTCTGAAAATGCTCACAAAATGGCGATTATAGACGCCAATGAGAGAATATATAAGATAATTATGGATACGGTGAGTCGCCGCTGACGGTTCCGCCGGGCAGGCGCCCGGGGGCAATTCCGTTTTTACTCTGCGTGCAGGTGAGTTGGTCTCCGTACTTTCCACTTTCTAAGTTCCACTTTAAAAGATCATCGACAAATAGGAAATTTACAATGTCGTTGACTATACATAAATTTTAATATTGTTTTTGGGTCAAAGCCTGATTTCCTCGCATATAATAGACCATAATTAAAAATTATGGGTTGGGAGGCGCTTTGATTGCCGCAATTGGTGATAAACGGAACAAAAAGGCTCAGGGGCGAAGCGAGGGTGCAGGGATCTAAAAACAGCGCGCTGCCAATATTGGCGGCGTCGATACTCTGCAACGACGAGAGCGTTATACATAATTGCCCCGATCTGTCTGATGTGAGGGCTTCGGTAGATATACTGCGATATCTTGGGTGCAGGGTCGGCTGCTCGGGCGATACGCTAACGTGCGACAGCTCCGGGCTTTGCGAAAATTGTATCCCGGACAGTCTTATGCGGCGAATGAGGTCTTCGATTATTTTTCTCGGTGCGCTTCTGGCGCGAACGGGCAGCGCAAGCATGTGCTTTCCCGGTGGGTGCGAAATAGGTCCGCGCCCGATCGACCTGCATTTAAAGGCACTTGAGCTGCTTGGCGCAGAGATCCGCGACGATCACGGAACATTTCGCTGCACCGCGCCTGACGGCCTGTACGGCGCGAAGATCGCGCTGTCGTTTCCGAGCGTCGGCGCAACTGAAAATATCATGATCTGCGCGTGTATGGCGGAGGGTACAACGGTAATTACAAATGCGGCGCGTGAGCCTGAGATCTGCGATCTCGCAGATTATCTCAACGCGTGCGGCGCGATGATCTCGGGGGCCGGCGACGGAACGGTCGTTATTGAAGGCGTGGAAAAGCTTCACGGCGCGTCACATATGGTTATTCCCGACAGGATAGCCGCAGCAACGCTGCTCTCCTGCTGTGCTTCAACAGGCGGAAGGATAACGCTGACCGATGTTATCCCGTCACATCTCGGAGCGGTGCTGTCTATCTTTGAGGAATGCGGCTGCATTGCCGATATCCGCGGCGGAACGGTTACGATCGACGCACCTTACAGACTTACAGCGCCGAAGATCGTCAGGACGATGCCGTATCCCGGTTTTCCGACGGACGCACAAGCTCCCGTTATGGGCATGCTCGCGAAAAGCCGCGGAACTGCGCTGTTTATTGAAAATATTTTTGAGAACAGATATCTCCATGTCGGAGGGCTGCTGCGCATGGGTGCTAATATCAAGGTAGAGGGCAGAGTCGCCGTTTTGCAGGGCGCTCCGAGCCTTCACGGCGCTCAGACAGCGGCGCTTGATCTGCGCGGTGCGGCTGCGCTTATTGCTGCGGCATTGGGCGCGGAGGGGGTAACTACGCTCAGCGGCGTGAAATACCTCGACAGGGGATATGAATCCTTTGAATCAACTCTCTGTGCGCTGGGCGCGGATGTTAAAAGAATATAACTTAAAGCTTGTTTATTCTGTGCAATAAACGGGCTGTTATCGAAACGATGTGAAAAAATGAGTTCGGAGAAAAGAAAAGAATCGCCTAAAAAGGATAAAAAAAGGAATAAAGATAAAAGACCGCCCAAAAAGCTCACGGCGGCGCAGCGGCGGCAGGAGGAACGCGCAAGACGTTCAGGCGGTGCTCAGAATGCGCCGTCAATCGAGGAAAGCATTGAGAATTTCGGCGGCGTTTCGCTTTACGGCGAGTTTGACGACTATTATTCGCGCACGTTCGGCGATTTTGCAAACGAGCCGGAGGAACAGCCGCGCCGCAGAAAACGCAAAGAGCCGGAAGATCTGCCCGAGCCGAAGATAAAGCCTGCAAGCAATCTTACGCGCCGTCAGCGTAAAATACGCATGGTAGCAAGCTATATCTCGGTTTTTCTCATCGTTGTTATTATCGCTGTAACGCTGTCTCTCACGGTCATGTTCCGCACAACGGAGATAACTGTTGAGAGCGCAAGGCTGCCTTACACCAACGAGGAGATCATAAAAACGAGCGGTCTTTCCTATAATGAAAATATATTTCTTTCTAAGAAAAAAGCTGCGCAGAAAAAGCTTGTCGAAACGTACCCGTATGTAGAGGGTGCTCAGGTTAAGGTTAAGATTCCGGGAACGCAGGTCATCGTGATTGACGCTGCCGTTGAATCTTATCAGGTGCAGCTGCCCGGAGGATTTGCGGTTGTGAGCGAGAACAGCCGTATTCTTGAGGTGAATAAGCAGCAGAGGAGCGATATTCCTTTGCTTAAAGGTTTAAAGCTGGGCGAAACACAGCCGGGCGAGTATATTACATTTGAGAAGGAATCTACGAAAAAGATACTTGACGAGGTCGTAAAAAACATTAACGAAAATGAGGTCGGAAATATTTATGGAATAGATATTTCGAATACGGCGAATATCGAGCTGAATTACGACAACAGGATCACTATTATGCTTGGTTTGCCCGAAGACGTCGGATATAAGCTCAGAACGGCAAAGGCTATTATCGGCAAATCTCTTTCGCCTGCCGACAAGGGAACGCTGGACGTTTCACTTGCAAATTCCGATCGCCGTTCATCGTATTTTACGCCGATATATTCCGACGCGTCTTCTGCTGCGTCTTCTGCTTCTTCGGAAAACGCTTCAATGCCGCCGCAGGGATCATCGGTGAATGAAGACATCGCCTCGGAGAATCTGACAGAGTATCTTGACGATATCATAGAGTAGGTAATTACCGAAAACTGTAGAGAACTGCGCTCTGCGCGAGTATGTGTATAATTATTGCAGGCACACAAGAAAGAATTGTAGAAATAAAAGTAAGTTCAGCCTAACGATAACCGGCGGCGCGCAGACTAAGGAGACACTGATTAAATCGAGTGCCCATATCGCGCAGTCAGATTTTTAGGCAAATTGTACGAAACGACCGCAGGGTGCGGGTTTCCGGTGGCAATGTCATTAACTTAAGCCGTTTTTCAAACCCCTCCGTCAGCCTAACGGCTGACACCTCCCCTTTCAGGAGAGGCTTGGGTTCACAAAAACTCCGAGAGTCTCCCCTGAAGGGGGAGATGTCACGAAGTGACAGAGGGGTTAAAACAAATGAGAAATTCTTAAGTTAATGACATTTCTCCGGTGGAGACCTCTGTGAA
>CACYDO010000300.1 GCA_902773165.1 uncultured Ruminococcus sp.
ATAAGTCGTCGCCTACCATAAATTTAATCGGAACAGCCCGTGGCCGCTTGGCCACCGCCCGGTGGCAGTTCCGAAACGTGCCGTGTTGCCTTAAAATTTGGCAATGATCGGATTCTTGGAATACGGAGTAGCTGTTATACAAACACGACCGTAATGATAAGTCGTATTTGCATTCTCGGTCAAAATCCTTTCTTTCTCAACGATCACCTTAGCAGGATAAGGACTTGAATACTCACGGTGCATAAGATTATTGCTGACGATCTCATTCTTTGGTCATAGACTCACCACCTATTTAAGTATATCTGTAGTTTAATTTTAATACAATAAACAAAAGTCAAATTACGCTATCAAAAATAACCTATATTGAAATTCTATCAAATTTCTTGACAGATTCCCCTTTAAAACGCTATAATAATTATAGTTATTATAAGGATCGTTATTTTTGATATATTTCGTAAAATCCACCTCAATAAAAGTATTTCTTGATACGCTTATTACTAAAGCAGAAGAAGGGATCACCATGGTTTACGGCTATTGCCGGATAAGCACCCGCAAGCAGTCTATCGAAAGACAGATAAGGAATATCAAAAACGAATACCCAAATGCTGTAATAATAGAGGAAGCTTATACAGGTACTTCCCTGAACCGCCCCGAATGGAATAAGCTTTGTAAAAGGCTGAAAGAAAATGATACCGTTGTATTCGACAGCGTTATCAGAATGAGCAGAAATGCCTCGGAGGGTTTTAAGCTGTACAAAGAATTATTTGAAAGACAAATTTGTCTTGTCTTTCTGAAGGAGCGTCATATTGACACACAGGCGTATAAGGAAGCACTTAAAGGGATCGTATCACAGACATTTCCATCATGCGACGATGAGCTTGTCAACGCCATTATGACAGCTGTCAACAAGTTTATGATGAATAAGGTCGAGCAGGATATTTACAAGGCATTCGAGCAGTCCGAAAAAAAGGTTGACGATCTGCGGCAGAGAACACGAGAGGGAATAGAAACCGCCCGTTTGAACGGCAGGCAGATCGGTACTATCAAGGGAACTACGCACGAAACGAAAAAGAGCAAAGCAGTTAAACCTCTTATCATTAAATACAGCAGAGACTTTGAGGGAACACTCACCGACAAGGACTGCATCTGATGGATCTGAATGTCGGGTATAGCCTGCATTCGTTTGATTGGGTGACACAAACGGATAATCACAAGATCGGCTACAAGCTCCCGGGAATTCCTGACTCCGACCCCATCAGGGAATTTTTGGACAGTCACAAAAGAGTCCTTCTCGGGCATCCGTTCAATAAACAGATACATACCGTTTTGCAGGTGTTGTCCCATGTTTCAAACGATGTCTCAAATGACGTTTTTCTCACACTAAAACACAAATCGTACCTCGAAAAGCTCGGAAGTGAAAAACACAGGGAATACTATAAAACACTTGCGGAATATATAGACCTTGTTTCGGAAACAGAGCCGATAGGAAAAAATCACACCTACAGCAAAGAGCAGCTTTACCGACTTGTATACGATAAGTGCCAAAACTCCGGCGGAAAATATATTTTTTCCTTGGACTCCGTCATCGACCTGCAAAAGAAATTACTGTACACCCCAAAGGACTGGCTTTGGGGAATGTATATTTTTTCGTACTGTACACGATACAAGAGTACCAAACGCCTTATTTCATATATAAGAAAGCTTGAATCAAAAGAAATAGAACTCGATAAAGAAAGATCGGACATATAAACAGAATAAAGGATCATTTAGAACAGGCAGCTTTTACGGCTGCTTGTTTTTTTCGTTCCAAAAAGATGCAAAAAAAACTTTTTCTATGGAACGACTTTTAAAAGATCGGTGACCTTCATATGCGTTATAATACAATCACAGCAAATGCAACAACAAATTTCAAAAAAGAAAGAGGTAATTTAAAATGGAAAAAAAACATCTACAGCAGCACACAGGCAACCGACAGCGAGCTCAGAACACGCGGTATTATCGCAGCGGTATTCACGGCGATATCAGCGGCGGCAACTGTAGCTCTTACGATCTGGGCGCTCGCAAACGGCGAAGCGAAATCATTCCCGGACGCGCTTCTGGGCAGCGCGCTTCTCGGTTTTGTTTTCGGCGGCTGGATCCCCGGCTTGACTCACATCAAGTCGATTTTCGGCAAGATCAAAAAGCTGCTCTACATCTTCCCCGTAGGTTGGGCGATATTCCTCGTACTTTTCCTCGGTATCCCATACCTCGGAGGCTGGGTGTTCATGCTCACAGATCTCGTAAAATTCATTAAGATGAGAAAGGAGAACAACTAACATGAAGCTTCCCGACAAGATCTACATCGAAAGCGCAAGTGGCGGCAAAGAGTTTGACCTCGCAGCCGTCAACGCAGAACGCGGCGATATTGTTCTGAACGGAGATATCGTCATGACTACATCGCTTAGCTTTGCTTCTATAATGAAATATATGCAAAGAGAAGGAAAGGATGTGACTATTTACCTTAACTCTCCAGGCGGCGAGGTTGCGGCGGGACTGATGATCTACGACATCATACAAAGCTACCCGTATGAGCTGAGGATCGTTTGCATCGGACTTGCCGCAAGCATGGGCGCTATCCTCTTGGCAGGCGGCAGGAAAGGCAAACGCTTTATCCTTCCGCACTCAAAGGTTATGATCCACGAACCGCTCATCACCAAAGGCTTCGGCGGCTCGGCGACCTCGATAGAACAGAAGGCTAAAACGATACTTGAAGTAAAGAGAGAACTCAATGAGATACTCGCAAAGCACACCGGCAAGACGCTCGAAGAAATTAACAAAGCAACCGCCTTTGACAACTTTATGTCAGCAGAAGAAGCCGTTGAATTCGGCATCTGCGACGCAATAGGCAGCATTTATTAATCAATTGTGCTGACAAATCTGTGATGGTATTTCGCAGTTTTGCCCTAACAATAACTGCGAAATATCCCTTCCCGGATTTGTCACACGGTATACGTGAAATCAATTCAAGGAGGAATAACAATGAATAATAACCACTACTATTTTGACACACTTAACGGACAAGATGACGATTTTCAAGCTCTGTTAATCTCAAATCCCAAGTTTGAAACTCAGCTTTTCAACGACTCCGATTTTATTTTCTCAAAAGACTCACGACGGCAGCTGGATGATTTTGTCACGCAGCTCAACAACAACGTTATCGTCATGGGAACAAGCGGCTGCGGCAAAACGACGAGATATGTGGATCCGAACATCCGGCAGGCCGTAGGAAATATAATAGCCTCCGACCCGAAGGGGAACCTCGTGAAAAAGCACGGACGTTTCTTGGAGGAGGAAGGCTACAACGTTTATGTGATGGACTTTCAGCACCCGGAGCGGTCGATCAGGTGGAATCCACTCGCAAATGTCAGAACTACGCAGGATATCATGAGAATATCGAATGCGCTGACGTACGACTACGCCGAGGGACAGCACAGTGTTGATCCGTTTTGGGATCAAAGTACCGTTATGCTTTTAAACGGTCTGATCGGTTATATGCTTGAAACCGGGTATGGACCGATGAATTTCCAGAGCATAATCTCGCTGCTTCACGAAAGCAAGCGTTTTTCCAGAAGGACAAATGAAAATGGTGTACGTAAGCTTGAAGAGGACTGCTCAAAGCTGCGAGACCGCTTTGACGAGCTGAAAAATAAAAACCCGTACAGCTGGGCTTGCGAACAGTTTTACAATGTTGATTCCGCCGCCGAAAGGACGGTCGGCACTATAAGAACATGCGTTGCGGCAAAGCTTGCAAACTACACCACACAGGAGATAGCAAAAATGATGTCCGGAAACGACATTGATTTTGAAGAGCTTGCGCAGGAGAAATTCGCACTGTTCATCATTCAGAGCGACTGCGACCGTTCGATGGACGGACTCGTTAATCTTTTCATCTCGCAGGCAATAAACAGCCTTTGCAGCTTTGCCGACAGATGTGAAAACAGCCGTCTCCCGATACCTGTCCGTTTCTTTCTTGACGACTACGGTGCAACTACCGTTATCGACAACCTCGACACTATAATTTCCACTATCCGCTCCCGTGCCGTCTCCGTTTCGCTCATACTCCAGTCGGAGTCACAGCTTGCGAAGGGCAGGGAGGGCACCGACAAAACGATCCTTTCAAACTGCGACACATACATCTACATGGGCGGCAACGATATTGAAACGGCAAGAGCTGTAAGCACTCGCTGCAACAAGCCTCTTGAACAAGTACTGTATATGCCCGTCGGTCACTGTTGGGTGTTTGAGCGCGGCAAAAAGCCCGTCTTCTCCGAAACTGCGGAACAAGTTGACTACGACCAGGATAAACTATTATAAATCTATACGGGCTATCCTCACACTTCGCGCGGATAGCCCGATACCACTGTTCCCTCGGCAAGTGTTACGATTGTAAAATAAATAAATGCAATCAATGCAATCACAGTAAGCGCTGCGAAAACGATTGCAATTATTCCTCTGAGCTTGATAACCTTCGTTTCTTCCATAATAATTCATTCCTCCATAAAATAGATTGTTTACCACTATCAACAACTTGAGAAAAGAATCTTATATTTTTTGATCCGAAGGGGTTCGGGGGTGTGGTCTGCCAGTGACAGACGTTTCCGCAGGCAACAGCACCGACCGACGCGGCAGCGGAGACTGCGACCGGAAAGCAAAGGATTTAGAGAAACTAAAGTCTAACAGATCGACTTAAGTTGTGGACAGTGGATTGTTTACGTGCACCACAAATCGTATTGGGCGATTTCATTTTTTATTTTATCACAAATAAGTTTTAGCTGTCAATAGTTACAGCTAATGTTTTTATTAGCTTTTACATATTTCGACTATGGTATATGATTATAATATACTCTTGAAAGGCTGATTGAAATGGGACAAATAATTATCACTCTCGATGAATACCGAAAAGCGCACGGCATAAGCAAATACAGCATAATCAAAAAATGTGGCGTAAGCGCTACGCAGCTCAACAGCTACTGCAACAACAAAATTTCGCGGGTTGATCTGCCCGTGCTTGCGCGCATTTGCGACTATTTAGGCTGCGAGGTTGCCGATCTGCTGGAATATGTGCGGGATGATCCGGAGAAAGAGCATGAGCACGATATTGAGAGATAACAAAAAAAGGAGACGCCGATTATGACGTCTCCATAATGCTCATCATTCTTGATCGCTCCGAAAAACAGCTTCTCTGAAGAGTATGTTATTCTTTTCCAGTTCCTCAAGCGTACACGGCTCGTAATTATTTATCATGCAGCCTGCGTTAAAGGCTCTTTCCTGCCTCATCATAAACAGAGTTTCCTCATCAACCTTCGAATGGACATGCCCGTAAATGTGGTACGCACCGTGGTGCTTCATATTCCACGAAACTATAGGGAAATGGCATATAATCACCATTCTTTCGTCATCAATTATCCGCTTGAGATTATCGACAGACTCAAAGCGATCAAGTGCAGCTCCGGTATTCAGCATCTCATAGTCATGATTGTCGACTATCAAGTGCAGCTTTCCGTTCAGCTTTCGGAGAAACTCCGCTTTATCCTTTTTGTAATGGTAGAAAATATCGCCTAAGATGTAAATATCATCATCGTCACTTACTTTTCTGTTCCAACGGCTTATGATCTCGCGCTCCATCTCGTCAATATCAGCAAACGGACGGTTATCGAATCGGATAGCATTCTTGTGACCTATGTTCAGATCACTTGTATAGTATATCATTTTCGTACTCCTTTTCTGGTTTGTATATCAGAATATCACAAATGATAATAAAATTCAATACAAGAATTATAATATTTTTTTAGGATAGTGTAAATCCAAACCCACGCAAGCGAAAAATCTTGGGTGCTGTAACGCATTTTTCAGCCGTTTCCACAGTCATACAAAACGCAAAAAACCGCACAAAGAAGCCTTTGTGCGGTGATTTTTCGTGTATTTCCGAATGTGGAAAAATTATCTCTTCGAGAACTGAGGTGCTCTACGAGCAGCTTTAAGACCGTACTTCTTACGTTCCTTCATACGCGGATCACGTGTGAGGAAACCTGCCTTCTTGAGTGTGGGTCTGAGATTCTCTGAATCGTACTGGAGAAGTGCTCTTGAAATACCGTGACGGATAGCACCTGCCTGACCTGTTACACCGCCGCCTGCAACTCTGCATACAACGTCAAACTTGTCCTGTGTATCAGTAAGGTTGAGAGGCTGTCTTACGATTACCTTAAGTGTTTCAAGACCGAAGTAATCATCAATATCTCTGTCATTGATCGTGATCTTGCCGGTACCCTTGTAAATTCTTACTCTTGCTACCGAGCTCTTTCTTCTGCCTGTACCGTAGAAATAATTAGAATTATCGTACATTGTTTAGTCCTCCTTCCTTACATTAAAGCTCAAATGCTTCGGGCTTCTGAGCTGCATGTGTATGCTCTGCGCCTGCAAAAAGGCGAAGTCTCAGAAATGCGTCTCTGCCGATCGAATTGTGGGGGATCATTCCCTTTACTGCAAGCTCCATTGCCTTTGTCGGTCTTGTTGCCATGAGTGTATCATAGCGAGTTTCCTTAAGATGACCAACATAGCCTGTGTGGCGCTGCCACTTTTTCTGTGTAAGCTTGCTGCCTGTAAGAAGTGCCTTTTC
>CACYDO010000301.1 GCA_902773165.1 uncultured Ruminococcus sp.
AACAGCGTCATAATCGTCGTCATAATCGTACTGATAAACCCAGCCCACATCTGCAAAAGCTATCAGACCGGTTGTGCTATCCTCTATTTCAAAGTAAATATCGCTTTGCTCTGCAAGCCACGAGCTGTCTGCCTCAAACTTGATCTTGCCTGTATGCTGATTTACATAAGGCTTCGAGCCGGCAGTTTCGGTGAAGTTAAGCTCTGCGTTTTCTGCGTAAAGCTGTGCGTAAGAATTCTTGCTGCCTTCGATATCGGCGTAGCAGAGATGAAGTCCACAGTCAGACTTAAGGATCGTTACGGAATCGGGAATAACTACCTTCTTAAGCTTTGTGCTGCCGTAGAAAGATTTCTTCTCAAATGTAGTAACACCATCGGGTATTTTAACTGTTCCGCCCTTACCCTCGGGAACTTTAAGGAGAGTTGTTTTATCCCCTGTGTACAGCAAGCCGCTGTCTGACGAATAAGTCTTATTTCCAGAGGTTACGTTAATATTCTCCAGAGATAAACAGCCGTTGAATGCATTTGAAGCGATATCGGTTACTGTTGCGGGAAGATTGATAGTTTTGAGAGCTGTGCTTCCCATGAATGCGCTGTCGCCTATCTTCTCGGTATTGCTGCCGACAGTAATCTCTGTAAGCTGCTTACAGTTTGCAGCTGCAATGTAGTTAATTTCTTTAGCCTTATCCGAAAGCTTAAGGCTGCCTGCCTTTCCCTCGGGAACTTTTAACACTACGTCTCCCGACTTGCTGTAAAGAACACCGTCTATTACAGAAAAGTTTGCGTTCTTGCTGCTTACAGCAAACTCGGTCAGCGAGGGGGTGTTGTTGAAGCCTACGCCCTTATCCGCAGAAGTAGATGCATTTGCCATAGCGGTCTTATTCCTTGTACTAAAGCCATGCTCTCTAAGACCGTTTTCGGTATAATCCCATGTAGAAATGCTTGAACTCTTGAGCGTATCAACAGAACTTCCGATGGTTACCTTTGTAATGCCGTTACAGAAATCAAAAGCACCTCTGCCGACCTCCTCAACAGAATCGGGAATAACGAACTCGCCCTTTTTTGCGTTGGGGAAGCGGTAAAGCTTCTTCATGCTCTTGTTGTAAAGAACACCGTCCTTCGAAACAATCGCGGTATTTCCGGAATCGACCTCAAAAGCAGCAAGAGAAGTACAACCTTCAAATGAAGCCGTTCCGAGCGAGGTGGTAACGGTAGAAGGAACAATGATCTTAGTGATTCCGGAGCAGTTTTTAAATGCTTCGTTGTTTACCTTATTGACACCGTTCGGAATGGTAATATCGCCATTCGCACCCTTTAATACAAGCAAAAGTTCACTTCCGGTTCCCGAGAGTATGAAACTACCGCTGTTCTTATAATTCTTGCAGGCAGGGTCGAAGTTCAGCTCTTCAAGAGAGTTGCTGCCGATAAAAACCGAGAGAAACGGTGATGAAGCTCGTGCTGCAGCATAATCACTGCCGTTGTCTTCCGTACCGACCTTCTTACCGGGCAGATGGTCATCAAAGTCTTCAAACGAAGCCGGGAAAGACAGCTTTTTTAATGACGTACAATAAGCAAAAGCACAGGTACCAACCTTAACCAGATTTTCGGGAAGCGTTACCGTTTCGAGAGAATCACATCTGTAAAATGTATAATCGCAGATGTTCTCAATATTCTTTGACAGCGTAACCTTTTTCAGCAATTTACAATTGTAAAAAGCATTGTCACCCAGATCAGTAACACTATCCGGTATTGTTATTTCTTCAAGAGAATCACTGATTTCAAATGCTCTGTTTCCGATCTCCTTAACGCCGTCGCCAATAGTTATCTTCTTCAACTTGGGGCAGTGTGAGAACGCCGAATCGCCTATGCTTTCAACGCCTGCTTCAATCGTAACAGTTTCAAGATCCTCCTTGCCCCAAAAAGCACAATAGTCGATGAGCTTAACGCTTGACGGGATCGTAACGTTCTTAACGCTCTCTCCTTCAATGTAAAGGAACTTTGAAATAGCTGAAACCGTTTTACCATCTATCTCAGACGGGATTTTCAGATCATCTCCGTCGGAACGAATGCTCGTGAGGCTGATAGTACCATCCTCTTGCTCTTCGTAGCCGTACTTATAATCTTCGGTATAAGTAGTGCCTGACAGATCAGGAACAGCCTGTGCCTCGGAGATCTCCGAAGGTATCTCTGCCGCGCTTGCCGGAATTGCTACAGCCGCACAAGAGCCTGCAAGCATTGCCGCCATCAGCAGAGACGTTGCTTTTTTGATGAACATTATAATTCAATCCTTCCTGCACAGTAATTTTTTATCTGCGCATTTTCATTATAAAACATTTTTTTGCGTTCTGTCAACGATAAAGAAGCCGCTTAAAGTATAATTTTATCAGGCAGTTCTCAGCGCGCAGACCAACTAACCGCCGTATAAAAGGAACTGTCTGTCGGCGCTTGCAAGTGTATAATTTTAGTTGGCAACCAGCCAGCGGCGCGGGTCGGTATGCACCGACAGGCAGTTCCGCTGAGCCTTTTATTATTGGACAGTTGGTTGCCGCGTTTTACAACTTAACAACTTATGTGGATCATAAAACGCGGAGACCAAGTAACCGCTACACAGAACTCTCCCGGAACTGCCTGTCGGCGCCTGCCGACCCTTGCAATTTACTTTATAATGTGATATTATATATGTTAATAAGTGGCGGCGTTTTTCCGCCAACCTTTACGGAGAGTGAGTTACAATGGATACTTTTGTTGAACAGCTTGTTGTAAGAAAAAACAACGCAAAGCATATCGCTAAACTGATAATCTACCTTCTTCTGATCTTTTCGGCACCGGCACTGTTTGTTTTGCTCGGCAATATATGGAATCGTTACTTCATTATAGTTGCAGTATGCGCATTCTTATTCGGTGTTTACGGTTCGTATTATCTCGTTACGGGATTATATGTGGAATATGAGTATGCTGTTACGAACAGCAATATCACGATCGACAAGATCACAGCAAAGCGCAGCAGAAAGAGAATTATCAGCGTGGATATCAAAAAATTCAACACTCTGCGCAAGCTCAGCGACGCGGATCTTGCGGGAAAGAGCTACAAGAAATTCTTTAAAGCTTCCGTTACCGAGGACGGCGACGATGTTTACGCTGCCGAAATGCACCTTGACAAATTCAGAGGAGATTGTCTGCTGCTGTTTTCGCCCGATGAAAAAACTATTAACGCCATGAAGCCGTATTTCAGAACGAACGTAAAAGCAGACCTCATAAAAAGCGGCGTTATTTCAACCGCAAAAAAAGAACATAAATCAGCAGCAAAATCAGATAATAAAGCTTCCGCCAAGCCCGAGAAAAAATCGGAGGCAGAGAAAAAAGACAATAAGTCAAAAAAGAACGGCAGTAAGACTAATAAATCAAAAAAGAGCGATTCATCTGAAAAAGACTAAAAGGCAGCGGCAAATTTTGCCGCTGTTTTTGAATATTACAAGCCCGATGATGAATAATATTTTCGGGAGAGTTTCTCGTATTCTCGTTACATTTCCGCTCAGAAAGCGAGGTCATGTTATATGAAGGTATTTAAATTTTCGAAAAACGCCGATATCTCTGCGGCAATAAACTTTGAACACGTAATAGACAAATTAAACGAAATGCGCGACGGCGACTGCAACAAAGGAACATTCGGAACACTTTGCTGCGTTTGCGGCAGCTATGGTATGGCAGGCGCAGCTATGCTGTGCGGCAGCGCCGCTGTAACGACAGGTGCAGGCTTGGTTAAAATGGTCATTCCCGAGAGCATTTATCCCATATGCGCTTCAAATTTGTGGGAAAACGTCTTCGTTCCAATTTCCCAAAGCACGGAAGGAACTTTGTCGAAAGACCAGACCGGACGTATTCTTGAAGAAGCAGGCTCGTCTTCTGCCGTTGTTATCGGCTGCGGTTTGAAGGTTACGGAAGATACAAAAGCTATCTGCACAGAGCTGCTGAAAAAATGCGAACGCCCTATTATTCTCGACGCTGATGGTCTTAACTGCATTTGCTCGCATATAGATATATTGAAGGAGCGGAGCGCCCCGACTATCCTCACCCCTCATCCGGGAGAAATGTCGCGGCTTTGCGGCTGCACCGTGACGGAGGTTCAGGAAAATCGCATTAAGCTTGCCGAGGAGTTCGCAAAAAACAATAACTGCGTTATGGTTCTTAAAGGCTCGGGTACGGTAATTACTGACGGCTCTCAGACATACGTCAATCCAACAGGAAACGGCTGCCTTGCAAAGGGCGGCAGCGGCGATGTTCTTGCAGGCGTTATCGGCGCGCTCGTCTGCCAAGGAACAGAGCCATTGTCCGCAGCAGCCGCAGGAGCGTATATCCACGGATTTGCCGCGGACGAATGCACCGATGAATACGCTATGTCGTGCGTTACGGCTCGCGACGTCATAGCCGCGATCAAGCATATTATGTAACCGTGCCGGGTATGCACCCCGGAACCGAAGCACACACTATATATAGAAATCTCATTGCCTTAGAATATCCTACAGGCAGGGGATTTCCGCAATGCTGCGTCAACGGGCTTGAAATACGACAGTGTTCCTGCGTCCTCTTCCTTGCCTGGTAAAAATTATCATCGAAAATCCATTAAAAGTTTTAATTTGATATTAGTATTATACAAATACGACTGAACTATAATGATCGGGTGATATAATATGAAGAAAATAGTGTTTTCACTGCTGACAACTGTCGTCTGTGCAGCGCTCACCGGATGCGGAATATTAGCTTCGCAGCCGCATCTTCCCGTTACAGAGCTTGAAGGCGCTGTATGTGAGATCAATTACTCGGGAAAAGCCTACTCCGCTGTGATAACAAATACGA
Organism: uncultured Ruminococcus sp.; assembly: GCA_902773165.1. Taxonomy (GTDB): domain Bacteria; phylum Bacillota; class Clostridia; order Oscillospirales; family Acutalibacteraceae; genus RUG592. The sequence continues at coordinate 4,854 of CACYDO010000301.1, forward strand.
CCGCCGATATGACTACAGTAAGCTTTACATCGCCGCCGTCACTCGAAGGAATGGTTTGCACATATTCTTCCGACGGCTGCAAAATAACGTTCGGCAGCCTGAATTTTTACACAGAAAGACCGCTTCCCGAAAATTCCGCGCTTCCCCGTCTGATATATTCTATCCTTCACAACGCCGTTTCCGAAAACGCTTTTCCTCCGGATTCGGTAATCTCGGAAAAAACTACTGCGTGCTTTCGCGGTATGGCTGACGGCTACAGCTACACACTCACAACCGATCTCTCTACAGGCAGATTAATAAAAATATCCTCCTCTCAGGCAAAGCTTGATATCAATCTGCTTCAACAAGCTTCATAATACGAAAATCCGAAGAGAAAGCCTATACAGCGATCTCTTCGGATTTTTCTTGTTAACATAAAAACGGAGAAACGGGCAGCCGTAAAGACTGCCCGTAAAATTGTATTGACCTTAACTGTTTCCCGACGTTTTTAGCTTCTTTCAACTACCTCGTAAACTCTGCCCTTCTGTGTAAGTACTTCGTACTTATCGTAGAATTCGTCCATATCCGTGCCTTCGGCTACGATAACCTTGTACTTATAGGTACTCTGCTTCGATACCGTGGTTGAATATCCGGAGAATATCAGGGCACTGAGGAGGAAGTAAGCTACCGCCATAATGAATGCTAAAGAGCGACGCTCCTCGTTTACAATTCCCAATATACTTACAGCTGTCGTTGCTACTGTGAACAGCAGGAATAAGATAATCGGAATTGGTCTGGTCTCATCGTCTACAATAATTTTCGTAGTTTCGGTTCTACTTACAATTTTTACTCCACGCATAAATCATCCCACCCAAGTTTAAAATATCTGCCGTATATATTTTACTATATTTTTTGTAAAATTCCAATAGTTTTTTCAAAAAAAATTAAATTTTTTTCAAAAAATTTCTTTGAAGAGAGGAATCTTATTTCTTAAACAGAATTATCACTGCTTTTAGATAAAAATTACCCTTGTTTTTGCAGTTTCATCATTTACAATTATACCATACTACGAAGCATATAAAACGTTTTCTGGTATTTGAATAATTAATTACCTTCATCAGCGACAAGAGTAGTTTCTACCTCAAAAGTAGTTCCCGAGCTGCCGGGTGACGGCGGACGATAGATTTTCAGATTCACTACCGAATCGGGTTCATACTCTCCGAGTCTGGAATAAAGTGCAGAGAAATCGGGAACAGGCTCGCCGTCAATCTCCTGAATAACGTCGCCTGCTTTGATCTTTGTATCTTTAAGCGGAGAATCAGGCTGTATTTCAAGTATTTCTATGCCGTAAATACCTTTTGCAACGCCGCCGGAATAAACAGTTGCCATAATTCCAAGACGTACACGGCCTTCTACATATCCCTTCGCGATAACGCTGTTTGCAATCTCTATAACCGTATTTGAAGGAATAGCAAAGCCCATGCCTTCATAGTCGGTGTTTGCTATTTTGATCGTTGTGATACCCATTACCTGACCCGCGCTGTTGAGAAGCGGTCCGCCCGAGTTACCGGGGTTGATAGCCGCGTCGGTCTGAATATACGTAACAAGCGTATTAGAAGGCACAGTTCTGTTAAGCGCCGATACACAGCCTCTTGTCAGAGAATTGGAATACGCAGAACCGCCGGGGTTACCCACCGCGATGGCGTCCTGACCTACCTCAATCTGATCGGAGTTCACAAAGACAGCAGGCGTAAGATCTTTTGCGTCGATCTTCAGCACAGCTAAGTCTGTACGCGTATCAAATCCTACAATAACGGCTTCGTACTTGTCGCCGCCTGTAGTAACGATCTCAACGCCAACCTCTTTATTATCTTCAATAACATGGCTGTTAGTGATGATGTAGCCGTCTTCGGAAATGACTATTCCCGTACCCGTGCCTTGTTCGTAGCCTTCCTGACCTATGACATTACCCTTCGCGTAAACGACAACGTTTACAACAGAATCCTTAACTCTTTTGTATGCCTTACGCGCTGTATATTCGGCTGAATCAATATCCTTTGGCTGATCCTCAGCAACGAGATTTGCAGCCTTTTCGTTAACAACCGTTTTGGGATCCGGTGCAGCTGTGATCTTATCGGAAACAGCGTCTGTATCTGCTCCATTATTTTCACCGTCTGCCACTGTATCGCTGTCAACATCTTCCTCTGTATCATTTCCTTCGAAATCCTCGGGATCTTCGGGAAGCTCTATTATTCCGTCATCGCCGAAATTGAACGGGAACAGTCCGAAGCTGTCGTCATCTTCATCGTCATCTTCCTCATCGGTATCCTCTTTGCCGAACAGATCAAAATCTGTATCTACAAATCTCTCAAGGTCACCGCCGAACAAGCCGTTTTCATCGTAAGCTCTTGCGCATTCGAGGATAAAACCAAAAAGAAATACAACCAGCAGACCTGCAACTACAATGATATAGCTTTTTGCGCCCGAAGGCATTTTCTGTTTTTGCTGCGTCAATGCAGAAGGCGCGGCTGCCGGGTAGCTGCCTGTTCCGTAGTAGCCGTAAACGTTTGTGGTCGCATAAGGCTTTGGCGGCTCGCTGATCGCCGCTGCCGAGGTTACAGCCTCCGGTGTTTTTTCAAGCTGAGCGCTCACCTTTTCTTCAAGCTGCGTCTTCCTGCCTTCAAGCGACATTTCCGCAGGAAGCTCCGTTTCCTCCTGCTGAGCGGTATCGTTTGCAGATTCCCCAGCAGTCTCCTGCACCTCAACGCTTTGCTCTGTTTTTTCCTCATTTTCATTCGGAGAAATTTCGTCAGAATGCTTGTCTAAAGACTTTTCGCTGTTTGCGGTCGTTTCCTCCGGCTCGTTTTTTACTTCCTCTTCGGATATTTCGCCGTTATCACGATTCAAAAGTTCGTCCATGCATTCCCCTCCCGTCTTTATATTTCAATAATATTATTATCAACTTATTATTCGGCGTTATTCTTCGTTTTTGGAATATTGAACTCAAACGTCGTATACTCTCCCTCAACGCTTTTAGCCGAAATGTCGCCGCCATGCTGACGAATTATCGAGCGAACGAGGTACAAGCCCAGGCCCATGCCGTTTTTATCGTGACTTCTTGATTTATCTGTCTTATAGAATCTGTCAAAAATAAAACCGATCTGCTCGGGCGGTATGCCGTCACCTGTATTCGTAATAGATATTAAAGCCTCTTCGCCCTTATCCTCTGTCTTAACGGTAATATCTCCGCCGACATTTGTAAACTTAGAAGCATTTTCCACAAGATTATAAACGACCTGATGAAGCATATCGGGGTCGCCCTCAACGTACAGCGGTTCAAGCTCGTCAAGTCCGATGACGTTGATCTTACGCTCTTCAAGCTTTTGCTCGAACGTCAGAAATGTATTTAAAACCGTATCGGAAATATTGAATTTCTGACTTACCATTTTAAGCTCGCCGCTGTCAATTCTTGAAAGAGCAAGCATTGACGTTACGAGCCGAGAAAGACGCTTTACCTCTACCGTAACGATATTGAGATAATAAGACTGCCTTTCTTTCGGGATAGTACCGTCAAGAATACCGTCGATAAAACCAGCAATAGTCGTCATCGGAGTTTTCAGCTCATGCGAAACGTTTGCAACGAAAGCTCTGCGCATACCCTCAGATGCTGCCAGAGAATCCGCCATCGTATTAAACGAACGCGCAAGCTCTCCTATCTCGTCATTTCCCTTGACATTGACCCTGATAGAAAAATCGCCTTTACCGAAAGCCTTCGCCGCCTTTGCCATCTGCCCGAGCGGCTTTGTAAGCTGATAGGAGAACAAGCCCATAAAGCAGAAGATCAGCGCAAAAATAATAATTCCGGCAGAGCAGAATATTTTGATTATCGTAACAACGTATTCTTTGTAATGATCGGCAGAGCTTGTTACAAATACAGCTCCGATCGAAGTAAGCCCGTCGCCCGTGAGTATCTGAACAGGAACGCCTACGATGTAATAATTTCCATCGTATATACCCCCAAAATCGGATACCTCGCGCAGCTCTCCGCGCATTGCCTTGCGGAATATCTCTTCTTTAATGACGGTGCTGCTGTCTATACCGACTGCATTTTCCGAGCAAAAGGTCATTTTCCCCTGATTGTCTGTCACGATGATATCTGCATGCAAACCACCCGAAAGCGTGCGCATCGTATCTCGTATAACGTCGCTGTACGTCTGCGGAAAAGTCGCCTTATCGTTTTCCATTACAGCTTTATCGGTTATTGTAAGCGACACAGTCGTTGCGTAGCTTTGCAGACTTTCCCAGCGGTCAGCCTCCCAATACTGCGTAACGAAATAAACGATCATAACGCCGAGGATAGTAAACCCGAGGAAAACGGCTATCATACTCAGCCACAGATATTTTTGAAAAATGGTCTGTCTTTTCTTCATAATTGAAAAAACGCCTCCGTGCCGGATATATGATAAACTATTTTATTCCTTGACCTCGAACTTATACCCTACTCCCCAAACGGTTTTAAGTACCCATTTATCGGAAACTCCTTCGAGCTTTTCTCTGAGGCGCTTGATATGAACGTCAACCGTTCTGGAGTCGCCGTAATAGTCAAAGCCCCAGACCTCGTCAAGCAGCTGATCTCTTGTAAACACTCTGTTGGGGTTGCTTGCAAGGTGATAAATAAGCTCCATCTCCTTAGGCGGCGTATCAACCTGTTTACCGTCTACCTTAAGCTCATAATTCGTCAGATTGATAGAAAGCTTATCCCACTTAACTTCCTTGATCTGAGAAACCTCTGCTTTACCGGTGCGGCGCATAACGGCTCTGATACGTGCAACGACCTCCTTTGCTTCAAACGGCTTCGTTACGTAATCGTCCGCTCCAAGCTCCAGACCAAGAACCTTGTCGAACACCTCTCCCTTAGCTGTCAGCATGATTATAGGGCACTGTGAAGTTTTGCGGATCTCTCTGCAAACGCCCCAGCCATCAAGCCCGGGCAGCATGATGTCGAGCATAACAAAATCGGGGTGCTCCGATTCAAAGAGCTTTAACGCCTCATTTCCGTCATTCGCGATAATGACCTGAAAATCTTCCTTTTCTATATATAATCTAAGCAGCTCGCAAATATTAGTATCATCATCTACCACAAGAATTTTTCCAGCGCTCATAATTTTCAACCTCCAAATTAATTTAAAGACGAATAGTCCTCAATAAGAATTATAAACAATAAATATCCCCAAAAGATGAACAAAGTAAAAATAATCCGAAAAATTACAGAAAATTATCATTTTCAATTCTTGCAAGAGCAAAATTTCTGAATCGTTTATCTCCCGTAACATCTGCGGCAATATCGAGAAATCCGGGCAGCTCAACACTTTGCTCCTCGCTTTCGAGCTCTATCTCAAGCGTTGCGTACTGTTTTGCTCCCTCGTAAATATCAAGCTCAAACAGCTGCCCCTTGTATAAAAAGCAATGGCGCGTCTTGCGGATCGGTCTTGTTCCCTCAAGAATATCTTTTCGCAAACGCAGATATTCCTCTTCGCTGATCTCCCGTTCTGTTTCGTATCGGCTGATCCCGTTTATCTCCTGCTTTAATGTAAAGTAATATTTACAGCCATCGGCAAATTTTCTTTTTCTTATTCTTCCGCCCTGCTGCAAATAAAGCTGCTCGATTTCTGAGCTTTCATACCCCTCGCAGCCTTCTATTAGAGAAAGCTTGGGAATATATATAAGGTATTTGCGTTCTATCTCTACCGGTCTTCCGTTTTTGTAGACCTGTTTATGCACAGCCGCACTCATAAAAGC
>CACYDO010000302.1 GCA_902773165.1 uncultured Ruminococcus sp.
AAAGATAGTAAACTGATCATCTCTGCAAAAGATAACAGGCTAAGTGTATAAGCCCAAAACGCGGAGACCAACTGACCGTTACGAAAAAGTAAAATCGGAACTGTCAGCGGCGACACGCCGCCCGGCGGCGTTGACAAAGGGGGGTGAATGGGGTATAATGTATAATGTAATAATAGATAATTGGGTAGTGTACCCAAAAATACAGAAGGTGGAATTAGAAATGGCAAAGGAAATTTTACTTACCGCGCAGGGCTTGAAAAATATTGAGGACGAGCTTGATTATCTGAAGACCGTCAAAAGAAAGGAAATGGCTGATAAGATCGCCCTGGCACGTTCTTACGGCGACCTTTCCGAGAACAGTGAGTACGATGACGCGAAAAATGAGCAGGCTCAGATGGAAGCGCGTATCGCCGATCTCGAAGTAACGCTCAAACACGCTAAGGTCATTGACGAAAGCGAGATCTCGAACGAGCACGTTCACATCGGTTCAAGCGTAACTGTTTACAATCAGCTTCTTGAAGAAGAAAGCAAATACAGAATCGTCAGCGCCAGTGAGTCCGACCCCGAAAACGGCATGATCTCCGATGAATCTCCCGTGGGTAAGGCTCTTCTCGACAGCAAGATCGGCGATAAGGTAACCGTAGATCTTCCCAACGGCACACAGCTCGTTATGGAGATCAGAGATATAGCAAGATAATTATTTATATAAAAGAAGAAAAGGTGAAAGAATAATATGAGCGAAAAGAAGGAAAACACCACTCAGACAGTCGGCGAGGAGCTTTTGCAGGTAAGACGCGACAAGCTGAGCGCTTTGCAGGAAGCAGGAAACGATCCCTTTGAGATCACTACCTACGACAGAACAGATTACGCAAAGACGATCATTGAAGGCTTTGATGAATACGATCAGAAGACCGTTTCCGTTGCCGGCCGTATAATGAGCAAACGCGGCAAGGGCAAGGTAATGTTCTTAGACCTTCACGACAGAAGCGGAAAAATACAGATATTTGCTAAGTACGACGATCTCGGCGAAGAAGTCTACACAGGTCTTAAAAAATGGGATATCGGCGATATCGTAGGCATTAAGGGCTTTGTCTTCAAAACAAAAATGGGCGAGGTCAGCATTCATGCTCGGCAGGCAGAGCTGCTCTCAAAGTCACTGCTGCCGCTTCCCGACAAGTTCCACGGTCTTAAAGACACCGATCTCAGATATCGTCAGCGCTACGTCGATATGATCATGAATCCCGACGTTAAAGACACATTTATCAAGCGCAGCCTTATCATCAAAACGATCAGAGAGGAGCTTGATTCTCAGGGCTACATCGAGGTAGAAACACCTATACTCAACACAATTCCCGGAGGAGCTGCCGCAAGACCGTTCATCACACACCACAATACGCTCGATATCGACCTTTATCTGCGTATCGCGCCGGAGCTCTACCTTAAAAGACTTATCGTCGGCGGAATGGAAAAGGTTTACGAGATCGGCAGACTTTTCCGCAACGAAGGCATGGACGTTAAGCATAACCCCGAGTTTACAACGATCGAGCTGTACGAAGCTTACACCGATTACAACGGTATGATGGATCTCACCGAAAAGCTTATCAACAAGGCTTGTCTTGCTGTAAACGGCACAGATCAGATCGAGTATCAGGGCGAACAGATCAGTCTTGCACTGCCCTTCAAGCGCGTTACGATGATCGACGCGGTTAAGGAATACACCGGTATTGATTTCGGTGAGTTTATCGGCGATACAGAAAAGGCTAAGGAAGTTGCAAAGCAGCTCGGTCTTGAGGTTAAGGCTACCGACACATGGGGCAATATCCTCAACAGTGCGTTTGAAGAAAAGGTTGAAGAAAACCTCGTTCAGCCTACCTTTATTTACGATTACCCCGTTGAGGTTTCTCCTCTGACGAAGCGTAAAAAGGGCGTTCCCGAGATCGTAGAGAGATTTGAGCTTTTCGCAACGCGCCGTGAGCTTGCAAACGCTTATTCCGAGCTTAATGACCCGATCGACCAGCGCAAGCGCTTTGAGTATCAGCTCATGCTCAGAGAAAGCGGAGACGACGAGGCTCAGATGCTCGACGAGGACTTCCTTACTTCTCTCGAATACGGCATGGCGCCCACAGGCGGCATGGGTATGGGTATAGACAGACTTGTTATGCTCCTTACAGACAGCGCGTCTATCAGAGATGTACTTATCTTCCCGACGATGAAGCCTTTGGATAAATAATTTTACGGCTATATAAATAATATGAAGTACTTCATGAAGCTGAATCCCGAGCCTTTTGTAATGATAGGCTCAGGACAAAAAACATATGAGCTAAGGCTCTTTGACGAAAAAAGGCAAATCATCAGCATTGGAGATACGATAGTATTTACTCAGACCAAAACAGGTGAACAGCTCGTTACCGAGGTAACGGGTCTTCACCGGTTTGATTCCTTTCGAGAATTATACAAGAATCTTCCGCTTCTTAAATGCGGATATACGGAACAGGATATTAATACCGCAAAACCCGAGGATATGGAGCTTTATTACAGCCGTGATCAGCAGGAAAAATACGGTGTTATTGCGATTGAAATCAAATTGCTTTGATCTGTACCTTTGGTGTAAAATAATAGTGAGCAGCATTTAAGGCTTTTTGCAGTGGGAGATCGTTTTAAAAATAAATATGTCGCTCCAAAAACTAAAAAAACAAAGACTTGGTGAGAGAATTCCAACTGCACTTCGTCTAATATATAAGGAATTCAATCTTCGAGGAGGATTTATATTATGAAAAAAAGATTATTATGCGCAGCTCTTGCCGCACTGCTTACCGTTTCACTATCTGCTGTTTCAGCTTCTGCTGCTTCGGTAGATGCAGAGCCTTCCGGCGCAAGGGGAACTATCAAATTCGATCCGGGCGATTGGGAGTCTTCAAAGCTCCAGTTCTATATCTATGATACGACCGGGGAAACTAAAATGTACGCCACGAAGGACGGCTGGGTTGAGGACGACCCGTGGAGTGACGAAACAAAGATCGAAAGTGAGAAAATCGAGGGAACAAAGCTTAGCGACGGCACGTTTGAATCATTTGAGTTTGAGCTTGAAGAGGGACACAAGGCTTCTATAACCTTCTACGACCCCGACACGGAGTGTCA
>CACYDO010000303.1 GCA_902773165.1 uncultured Ruminococcus sp.
CTTGACTGCTCGATCAGCTGAAATGTGAAAATCTTTAAGTTCAGTAATTAAACAATCTGATTTAAAGATTATTATAAAATGTTGCGCGAAGCTATGCCGGGGTGCAGGGGTGCGCTGCGAGGAGTTGACCTTTTTCGATTATTAAGCTGCCGGATAATAAAGTCGGTCAAATCTTGCCGGCGGTCGCCTGTGTTATTGTGGAGGGTGAGGATAATTATGTCGCTTTTTTGGTTTGAAAACAATAATCTGAATATTAACTGCCGTGAGCTTGCGAGTGATGTTTCGCAGTTTGAGATAGATCTCTATAATGTTACGAAAAATATGCGTTCGCGTTTTATAAGCGACGTTGTCCTGCATAATCAGTCTCATATGACGATAGATAACGCGGCAGGAGATCTTAAAGCGTTTGGCTCGGGGCTGTATATTGTTTCTGTCGTAGACAACGAAACACAGAAGCTTAAAAATCGCTACTGCTTTTACAAGGGCAGTCCCTACACCGTGAAGATCACGGAGCGTATAATCCGCGAGAAGAAAAGACGTCTTATCGAGGTGGATTCGCCTGTTGAACTGCCTGTTGGCAGACTGCTTCTGTCTGCTTCGGGAATGCCGTTTGATTTTTCATTCGGCGAAACGATCTGCGCCGGAAAAAAAGCGTATTTTGCCGTCGCATATGATGAAGGAGTTACTGTTTCGTACAAGATCGAACGTCCGGAGCTGGACGATGATATCGAAACAGGAGATCAGACAGAGCTTAGCTACGGAATAAACATTGAGCTGAAAGGGAGTTGATTACACATGATAAGATGTTACTGCCCGGAGTGCGGTGAAATTATCGGCGGAAAAAACGATGAGGAAGATATTTACTGCGTTTCTGTCAGCGGTCTTTTCAAAACTTCAAACCCGGCAAGCACAAAACAGATAGAGCTTTCCATGCTCAAGGTCTTTGATATTGATCTTGACAACGCAAGACTTGCTCAGTGTGAGCCTTTAAAAATCGTTTCCGAACGCTACGAGGAGCTGAGCTCCGGCAGCGATCTGTTCATGGGCGGCGAGTTTGATTCAATAGTTGCAAACGCAGATAAGGTTTTTTTTGCTGTCAATGGATTTGATCTTGACGATCCGGATGAAAATGTTGCAAAATACAACAGACTGAAATATGTCTGGGTATTTAAGGTAATCGAAGCGATCCGCTCTCAGGTAGATAAAAATAACCGCGTCCTTGATTTTCTGCTATCTATCGACAATATCAAGGGTCCGCTTAAAAATATAGGCATAACTCTCGACATGAAAACGGCGTTCAGCAACAGAAGGCAGAAGTATATCTTCGACGCTATCACAAGTTTTGCCGATCAGGAGCAGCTTGCAAAGCTGAATACATATTACGTGGACGCGCGGAAAATTGCCGAAATGATAGATACTGCCGAGACTCTGGAGCTTAATCTTGCGCCGCATTTGTGCGACAGCGCAAGTACGATCGGCAACGACGGTAATTCGTATATTACAAATATCGCATACAGCGGAGTAGGCTGCTTCAAGCGTATCTGCCCGTACTGCGGCGCGCACGTTTCGGCTTATCTCGGTCTGTATGAACAGAAGATAGTTTCCTTTGTCGGTACGCCAACGAGCGGAAAATCTACGTTTATTAATGCTGTTTATGCAAAGCTTCGCCGTACCAGCGATCAGCTTAAAGGAATATCCATTGAATTCGATGAAAGAGATCCCTTTGCGCTGGAGTACAACGAAAATGCGGAAAGAATGAGAAAAAAATTAGCCGTAGATAAAACAGATGTCGGCAAATATCCCGTTCTTTCCCTATGCGTAAAGGACAGAAAAAACAGAAATTCCTTTGTGTACACTTTTGTAGACGTGCCCGGAGAGCTTTTTCACCGTGACGCAAAGATCGGCGCAGCAGACGACGGTCAGCTTTATTTCCGAAGAATGAAGGTCATGTCGCACAGCGATTTTATGTGTATTGTCCTGGCTTCCGAGCAGATGACGGGTGTTCGCCCGGATGAAGATAAGGCTAATTCCGGCGCTGTCGCAGGGTATGACAGCGATACGCTTAACGATTTCGTCCGCAAATGCCGTACCTTCAACGACTTTATTACGAGAATTACAGACGAAAGTCCCGATCAGGTCAGCAATGACAGAATAAAAATTGTGTTTATGGTCACAAAGGCTGATGACCTCGATCCTCAGAATACGAAAAATTCATCGGGCTTGCTCAACGGCGTTTCTTACTGGGCGTTTGGCGGTCAGCGCACCAACGTTACAGTCGATGATATGAATCAGTTTATGGAAATGCTGAAAAGTCCCGACGATCACTATTTTAATGAAAAGATAGGCAAAGTAAAAAAAGAATCGCTGAACGAGCTTTCCGAGCTGTCGCATAAGATCGTTGTAGCAAATACAGAGCGCGCAGAAAGCGTGATGTCAAGTCTTCTCGATACGTTCAACATCGAGAAATTTGACGACATTCCCGTATTTTTTGTTTCCTCTTACGGCTTTTTTGCCGTTAAATCCGTCTGGCAGCTTCCTGTTCGTGTAAAGCTTGCGGCATTGTACAATCTTAACGACCTGAATAATGTCAGCGACGATATAAAGCAAAGGATAGCTGAATTGACAGTGGAACCGACAGATTCTTGGCTAAAGGAGCTTCTTGCAGGCTATGACACAGGTAATGCTGTTGTAACGGGGGAGTGGCTTGAAAAAAAGCTGCTTAACGCTTACGTTCGTATGCATAATGACGATATGCCTTTGGGAGTAAATGCTTTTCTTTATTATATTTTTGACAGTACGCGTCTGTTTACAAATGAGAAGGAAGATGTTCTCAACGAATTCCAGCGTCAGATGAATGATATCGAAGCAAAGATAAAGGGGCTTGAAGCTGAAAAAGCCGAGATGATGACTAATCCGATAACGGCATTTTTCAACAAGGAGCGTATCAGAGAGGTCGATCAGAGAAAATCAGATGTTGAAAACGATCGTTACAGCCTTAAAATGAAGATACTCAAGATGAAGAAAGAAATGGGGCTTGAAGAGTGATCTCGCTCTTACAGAAGTCTTACGAAAGGTCTTATAAAAGGTCTTA
>CACYDO010000304.1 GCA_902773165.1 uncultured Ruminococcus sp.
GAGCTGGGGTTGACCGTGATAATATCGGAACACCACAGCGACGATATTTTCCCTTACGCCGACAGAGTGATCTCTCTTGAAAAAGGCAGACTTACGGTGAATAACGATCCGCGTAAGGCGGCAGCCGACAGGCAGTTTTTCTTCGGCGCGCTTCCAACGCCTGCGAAGCTGTTTTTTAGTATAAATGAAAACAGTGAGCGTTCCGCCGATCCTGCAAATATTCCTCTGACAACGGCGCAGTGCCGTGAGTATCTGACTGCAAAGGCAAACTTCAAAGCTGAGATTAATACAGAAAAAAACACAAAAGCTTACTGTGAACCGATCATTAAAATAAAGAATGTACGGTTCAGATATCAGAGAAACAGTGATGATATTCTCAGAGATCTTTCGCTTGAAATATATAAAGGGGAGGTCTTGTGCATTCTGGGCGGAAACGGTGCAGGAAAATCAACGCTGCTCAGAATCTTAGCCGGAATCGAAAAGCCGTATTCGGGCAGTATAAAAATTAACGGAAAAAACCTGAGCAAAAAGCACGGCGGCAGTTTAAAAACGGCGCTGCTTCCGCAGTCTGTGCGCGAACTTTTTTTATATCCTACAGTTCGTGAAGAGATAACTGAGGCTGCAAAGGCAGGAGATGTTTCAGATGAAGAAGCCGAAAGACGTTTTTCATCAGCTGTTTCGGCTCTTGATATAGAGCATTTGCTTTCCTGCCACCCTTACGACTTGAGCGGCGGCGAACAGCAGAGGGCGGCGCTTGCAAAATTACTGGCATTGCAGCCACAGCTTCTTTTGCTTGACGAGCCTACTAAGGGCATGGACTGCGAGGGAAAAGAGCAATTTGCAGAGATGATAAAAGAGCTTAGTTCAAAGGGGATAACGTCGGTTATTGTAACTCATGATGTCCGGACGGCAGCCGCCTGCGCAGACCGCTGTGCACTGCTATTTGACGGAGAAATAACAGCAAGCGGTACTCCGACTGAGTTTTTTTCTTCGCTGTCATATTATACGACGCCCGAGGCGCGTATCTCACGAGGAATTTGCGAAAACGCCGTTACTTTGGAGCAGATAAAAAACGTTATTTGTACAGAAGGCGGCTGTGGGTAGGCTGGGCTGATAAGCGACAGGCTGTTTATTTACGGTTACGCAGCTGCCGCAGTAATAGTATAAAACACAATACCGATGACCAATGTAAAAATCACATGATGTAGGAATGATATGCTTGAAAAGAAAAAAGAATTTTATAGCCGAGCTTCTGCTTGTTATTGTCGTTGTTCCGCTGTTTGTTGCGGTCGGCTCGTTCGTATTCTGTGACAGGCGCTATATGCTCATTTCCACAGCCGTGGCGATCGCATCGTGCTTTGTGTTTTATCTTTCGTTTGAAAAAAATGAGCGCGGTTCACACCGCCTTGTAATTCTTGCTGTAATGACGGCGCTGTCTGTTGTCGGTCGTTTTGTGTTTGCGCCTGTCCCGTTTTTTAAGCCCGTTGCCGCGATCGTTATCATCTGCGGCATGAATATGGGCTGTGAAGCCGGATTTTTGTGCGGCTCGCTTTCCGCGTTTTTATCGAACTTTCTGTTTATGCAGGGACCCTGGACTCCGTTTCAGATGTTTATCTGGGGAATGATCGGCTTTGCAGCAGGTCTTATCAGAGAACCTCTGAAAAAAAGCCGCGCGCTGCTTTTTGCATACGGTGCGCTTTCCGGGATAGTGTATTCTGCGTTTATGGATATCTGGACGACTGTCTGGTTTGACGGTCATTTTCTTTTTTCGCGTTATATTGCCGCAATAGCCGCTGCGCTGCCGATCACAGCAGTGTATGTGATCTCGAATATCGTGTTCCTTATGCTGCTGTCAGCGCCTGTCAGCAGAAAGCTCGAACGGGTGAATAAAAAGTACGGTCTGGATTTGGAAAAATGAAACCAAAATACTTTTATATGAAAATTTCGAACACGAAAATTACTAATTTTGACCGAAACAATCGTTATTTTTTGCCTTTTTTAATGTAAAAAGCCGACCTAATTCGATATGATTCTTAAAAAATCGGCGAAAATCAAAATAATTGTTTAAAAATGGCGACTTTTTTGATGAATATGGTCAAATAGGCTGTTTTGTCCGTTTATTTATTTATATTTTTCTAGTATAATGGCATTGGGAGTTGATAATTAATGACACACGCAGTAACCTCTATGAACACTAAAAGAGCGCTTGCATGCTCGCTGCGAAATGCCATGGAGAAAAAACCTTTTTCAAAAATTACAGTAACGGAGATCATCACCGACTGCGGCGTAAACAGAAAAACATTTTATTACCACTTTCAGGATATTTATGCGCTCCTGAAATGGATGCTCCAACAGGACGCTATTGAGGTAGTAAAAAATTATGATTTTACTGCAAATGTAGAAGAAGCGATCGCTTTTGTAATGAATTACGTTGAGGAAAAAAATCACCTCATCAGCTGCGCATACGATTCTATCGGTCACGATGTAATCAAATCTTTTTTCTATTCTGATTTCATTGTGCTTATGGAACAGTATATTGACGCAAAAGAGAAGAAATTCAATATATCGCTTGATGAGAAGTACAAATCGTTCCTTGCCGAATTCTACACCGAAGCTCTTTCGGGAATGCTGCTTGACTGGATAAAAGACCGGGATACTGTTGA
>CACYDO010000305.1 GCA_902773165.1 uncultured Ruminococcus sp.
AATGACGTTTACTATAAATCGCGCAGACCAATTACTCTTCACAGCAAAGATAAATCGGAACAGCCACAAAACAATATCTCCCAACTTAAATTTTTAAAGGTGCTTTGCATTTTTAAAAGGTGAGGTGTAAGAATATGAATAAAAACGAGAAAGCTTCTGTACCCAGCGGTTTTCTGGCGATGATCGTTCTGCTTATATTTATCGCAGGCATAGCAACAATGCTTGTTTCCGGGCACAATATCGGAACAGGCAGCGCAGGCAAGGCGTCCGCATCGCCAAGCCCTGTAAATACAAGCTCAGATACACCATCGGGAAATTCACTCGATGGGCTTGATTCACGGGCAGTAGCTCCAAATGCGTTTGAAGAAAGAAGCAATCTTCCTTCCGATTACAGAACGATAACATATCTTAACGAGGATATCGGCAAGGGTAATCTTATACTCGTAAATTACCGCTATCAGTCGATGATCGACGGCGAAAATCTTGTTAATATTTATGACAATGCGTCTTCGTCCGTTGGCGTTAAAGATGACAATATGTTTATTAACGAAGCTGTTGTCGATCCGATGAATAATTTTTTTGATTCATTTGAAAAGGCTAATGGCAAGACGTCAATACTCATATCAAGCTCATACCGCAGCAAGGACGATCAAACGAAGATATACCGTGATTCCGTCAAGAATACGGGTGAAAAATCAACGGCATACTACGTTTCCGTTCCGGGATATTCCGAACATCAGACAGGCTATGCGTTCGATACTGCTGCCTACAATTATGAAGGCGAAATGATCGAGCTTGACGGTGAAGGCGATTATTCATGGCTTTCCGAGCATTGCCAGGATTACGGTTTTATCCTCAGATATCCCGATGATAAATGCAATATCACAAGCATAGGCTATGAAGCATGGCATTTCCGTTATGTAGGTATTCCTCATGCGACATTCATCATGGAGCATAAGCTTTGTCTGGAAGAGTATATCGAGGGCATAAAGGCGTATACCTTTGACAAAGGCGGATTGCTCATAGACAAGGGCGATAAGGGCAAATGGGTAGCATTTTACGTGCCGAAGCTTGACGCTTTCAACAATACCGATATACCCGTTCCTGTTGATTCCAACACCTGTCCGTATACAGTTTCCGGCAACAATATTGATGGATTTATTGTTACGGTAGACGTCACTAAGGACGCTCAGAACAGTCTTCTTCAAAAGGCACGCACAGACTGGAACTTTGACAACAGCACGTTGATTATCGCTGATTTTGAGGATTACGACCCCGAAAAGGAAACTGAAACCGATTCCGACCGTGACGGCAACAACAAAGGCAACTGGGAGTCAGACCCGTTCTGGGGAGAATCCGATTCCGAAGCTTCTGCCGAATCTGACGCAGAAAACTACGAAAGCCGATTTGATTACGTCGATTATTACGATGACTATAATGAAGATTATTACGCGGAAGGCGGAGAATAGTATTACTGTTCTGTAAAAACAATTCTGCATGATAGTCTGATACGTACTTTCTGAAAAATATTAAGGCAATACCGCACAGAGATTGTGCCGAAGATGCGCGGTAGATTTTTTCGTCGGAGTGTACAGAAAACTCGCAGGCATAATGTCGCATGTCAAGAGATTTCTGTGCAGTATGACGGAAAAAGATCAAGCAGATTTGGTGCAAAGCCGTCAGGCGGTCTTTGTGCGGTGTTGCCTTAAATAAAAAAAACTGCTCGCTGTTTCGGACAACGGGCAGTTTTTTACGTGATGTTAAAATTACGACAGATTACCTGTAAGATACATAATGACCGACAGAGCCGCTAAAGGAGCAGTTTCCGCGCGGAGAATTCTTTTTCCGAGCGTAACGGCGCAGCCGCCGCTGTTAAGGATAAGTTCAACCTCGCTGCGTTCAAAGCCCCCCTCACTCCCGATAAAAAGAGAGATATCTCCGCTGCCTTCAAGCTGAGGGGCATTTCCCATAGGCACGCCGCCCTCTTCATAACAGATAACGGCTGTATCTCCTGCAAGCTGTGCAGCCTGTTCAAACGAGATGATATTGCCGACTTTTGGAATAATACCTCTGCGCGACTGCATAGCGGCTGAAAGAGCGATCTTATTCCAGCGTTCAGTTTTTTTATTTGCGGATTTTTCGTCCGGTCTTGAAATACAGCGCTGAGACAAAACGGGAACTATCTCATATGCGCCAAGCTCAACAGCTTTTTGTATGATAAATTCCATTTTCTCGCCCTTTGGCAGCGCCTGATAGAGCGTTATTTTTCTATCGGGCTCATGTTCACAGGGCGCGGACTTTTCTACTCTCACGGTAACGCAGTCGGTGTTTATATCTTCGATAACGCAGTCGTAGCGAATCTGATCTTTATCGCAGATAGTAAGCTCCTCACCGCATTTCATGCGCAGTGAGCGTGAAATATGCTTTGCATTTTCTCCTGTAATGATATGAGTCGGAGTTGAAACGCTTTCCGAAAAAAACCAAGCCATAAAATACACCTCAAAATCAGAATATCCCCAGATCGAAGACATTAGGCGAACGCTCTGCGCGGATAGTTTGTTTTTTCAGCTCCTCGCGCTGACGCATAAGCTCGTTAAGGATAAGGCAGCGGCAATAGCGGCTTGCCGCGATAAAGGGAAGAGAGGCCAGGATAACGACAGAGCCGAGGATAAACGCCAGATACGGAGCGTCAAGCAGCGCGGCGCAGATGATGTAAAAGCAATTAAGCACAGCGCAAAGCTCGCACCGGCAAGTAACTGCAAGAAGCTCTTTTAGTTTAAGTGCGTCAAGACCGAAAAGATGATCCTTAGTTATTCTTGAACGGTTTAGCTTTGACGGAAGGATACCGTACCAATCCTGTATCCGGAAGCTTTCCGTATAGAAGCTGCCCTTTTTCTCACGCGCTCTGATGATATAGGGATATTTACGATAATCTGCGTGTCTTGGAGCGACATGACCGGCGATCAGGTACGAAATAAAGACCCAAAGGCAGATTATAATGACGTTAATAAACAAAGATATTCCCAATCCGCTTTCTCGCAGCATGTCTTCCCCTCCTTATGCACATATTATCTCATACAATACTATACCAAAAAATCCGCCCCAATGCAATATCAATATTGTAACCAGGCGTGCGCCTGGAGGCAGTTCCGATTTTACTTTACCGTGAAGGTCAGTTGGTTTCCGCGTTTGAAAATTGTAGTTATTTTAATTGCGAAAAACTAAGCTATAAACTGCAACGAGCTTTACCGGAATTACCTATAAGTGAAAAAAGGAAAGCAGCCTGCTACGCGGAAACTAACTGATTGTTACAAATCTGAGTATTGTATTTGATAATTGATTATGTTATAATGAGTCTATAATATTATAAATCGGAATTTAATGTGCTAATACGGAGGATTTGTATGATAGATGAAAAAATATTTAAGTGCTGCGAAATAGATGAGGATGAAGATTATTGCGACGAATTTAAGGCTGTAGTTGATAGCATCGTTAAATATTTAGAGAACACTATGAGTGTTACATTTAATGTGGATAACTATGATGTTCAGGCAATAGATGTATATGATTGTAATATTATCCGTTATTATGCCACTTTAGAGAAAAGTGGTAATGTTCTTGTGGTGAATGTTCCTATTGATCAGTTTCAAATATGCATAGAAAATTCAGATAATCAAAGAATTATTGTATGCTATTGTGAAATAGACATTCCTCAGTATAGCCAAGAAAATCTTGATAAAATGCGAGATGTTTTGCTTGACTTTGAAGAAAAATTTAACGAATATTTAAACAATTACTGATTAATTCTGATTATCCGAACTAATGCAGTAATCGACCCCCGGCTTATTACCTGATGGAAAATAAGCCGGGGGTTTGTGTTGTTTTATGCTTGTAAAACTAATAATTTTGTATCTAAGATATATTACTTATCTGCTTACTAAAATTATACACTCAGAGTGATACCTATAACAATTTCATTCACAGCAGCGATGATATTACTGCATTTGAGCATAAAAAGCCCTTTACGGTAAGTGATATTCCCTCGTCTGTAATGCGTATAAGCTTAGTCGGGAGCAGCTGCTGTGCGCTGTTAATTACGCTTTGCGGAACAGGCTCTCCGAAGCGTTTTTCATAGCGGTCAAAAACAAGTCCCTCCGTCAGCCGCAAGGCAAGGGCAATGTATTCGTCTTTCCCTCCACCTTCTCCATCGTCTGCGGTCACATCTCTGTAAAAATCCTCCAGCGAACGTGTGCAGTAAAAGCGTCTGCCGCCGATGAAAGAGTGCGCTGCCGCACCTAATCCAAGGTATTCCTCGCAGCGCCAGTATTTGAGATTATGCCGGCTTTCGAATCCGGGCTTTGCAAAGTTTGATATCTCATACTGACGGTATCCGCGCTCTTCAAGCCGTTTGACCGCAAGCTCGTATAAGTCGCATACAGAATCCTCGTCGGGCAGCGGCAGAGTATCTTTGCGGCGATAATACAGCGTGCCTTCCTCTATTTTAAGTATGTATGCGGAAATATGCGCGGCTTCAAGCTCTGCGCAAAAATCTATGCTTTTTTCCAGAGATGACTGCGTTTGCTCGCCGATACCAAGCATTAAATCCAGAGAAATATTCGAAATACCGCCCTTCTTTATAAGCCCCACGGCATATGCCGCCTGTTCTGCGGTGTGCCGCCGCCCAAGTAAGGCAAGCTCCCTGTCGTCCGATGATTGCAGCCCCATTGAAACACGGTTAAGCCCATGTGCGGCAAGCTTCGAAAAATCAAGCGCAGGCGCAGATTCGGGATTGACCTCAACAGTAACCTCCTCGGCTTTTCCAAAGCTCTCACAGGCAGCGTCAAGCAGACGGCAAAGACGCTCCGTACCGAGAAGAGAGGGCGTGCCGCCGCCGAAATAAACCGTATCTGTCCGGTATTTTCCGCGCAGTGAGCGGATTTTATTTATAAGCTGTTCGGTGTACTCGTCATAAACCGATTCGTTTGTTTTTACAGAGTAGAAATCGCAGTACGGACATTTGCCGCTGCAAAACGGAATATGAATATATAATCCAATTGGCTTCATATTTTTGTCCTTTCGGAATGATCTTTCGTAATGGTTTTATTCATAAAAAGGGGACGGGCAGAAGTACATTACATACTTCTGCCCAGTTTGGAAGGTATATGAAAATTAGTAGAACGCTTATTTAACTGAGATATATTATACAATGTAATTGTTACGAAACTATGAACAAATGAAAAAAATATAAAATTTGGTACTATTATTTATTTATATCCGCGTATGTGGTGAAATATATTTAAAATATACAACTTGTTTTTCATTACAGAATTATTCCCGATGAAGCAAAACCGGGCTGTTAATTCTTTGATTTACTAATGACAATATTTGTCTGTTTAATGGCTTATTTATGCTTTTTACGTCGGATATACATATAAGACATATCATAAATAATATATTATTGGTCTTGAAAATACGTAATCTGGAAAAATTATGCTGAAATATTGTTGACAATGCCGCATTATGAGAATATAATATAGGTGTAGATAAAAATTGAATATTATCTTCGGGGTAGGGTGAGATTCCCGACCGGCAGTATAGTCTGCGAGCATGAAAGTTTTTGTGCATGATACGGTGTGATTCCGTAACCGACGGTATAATACTAATATCAGATAAAAAGTGGATAAAGCTGCGAGAGTAAATTTTGCAGATCAAGGAAGAGGACGAAGGCATACTGACGTATGTCGAGGACGATGACGCAAATCTGCGGAATTTAACGCATCAGTTTGTCTACGGGTTTATGTGTTATTAGTATAAAGTCCGGATGAGAGAAGATATGATGAAAAGCTAAAAGCGTAAGCTCCCGGAAGACCCCAAAATCTTCCGGGAGCTTTTTCAAATCCAAATCATATCTCGAAAAGGAGTATTTATGAAAACAAAAGGAAATGAAAGACTAAGAGCGGTACTTTGTATGGCTATGCTCGCCGCACTCGCGATCGCCGCGGATATGTTTCTGCGGATACCGGGAATCGGCGGCTTTCTGACCTACGAGCCGAAGGACGTTATTCTGACCATCGGCGGATTTATCTTCGGTCCGATCGCAGGAATAGTGATGTCGCTTTTGGTTTGTACATTGGAAATGCTCACGGTCAGTTCAACGGGATTGATAGGCTTGCTGATGAATTTTCTTTCCTCCGCCGTATTTGTCGGCGTGGGAACACTTATTTACAAAAAGAAAAAAACGCTTTCCGGGGCGATAATCGGTCTTATCGCCGCGTCGCTGTCTATGACGATCATAATGCTTTTGTGGAATTATATTATTACGCCGATGTATATGGGAATTCCCCGTGAAGCGGTGCTGGAGCTTTTTGTTCCGCTGCTTATACCGTTTAATCTTCTTAAAGCCGCGCTGAATTCCGCGCTTATCATGTCGCTGTACAAGGGTGTTGTTACAGCGCTGAGAAAATCGGGTCTTGTGCCTGCCGGTGAAAAGTCGGGAGCAGACGGTAAAAAGGCAAATACCGCAGTGATAGTTACAATATC
>CACYDO010000306.1 GCA_902773165.1 uncultured Ruminococcus sp.
CAGCCGGAGAATATAGAATACAAATTCAAGCTTTACGAAGCTTATTGTGAATTAAAAGAAATCTGGAGTGGATCATCTCAAAACTAAGAAAATCCAAAGCAAACACCATATATAGAAAGCCTATTATTGAAAACCCTCCTACAAACAGGGTAGTTTCCAAAGGAGGGGCGAGCATACTGTAGCTTACGCCCTTTGATCGCCCCTCCTTTGGCGGCTTTTTTGGTTCATTTTTTTGGCGGCAAAAAATGAACTCGCCAGCCCGGCGACAGAGGGCAGAAGCAGAAGATATTCTGTTTTTAAGCTGAACAGCTTATAACTAACAGAAACAACAAAAATCTGAGATTAATTAAAGCTTATAGTAAATGCCCTTATTATTTTCACTTGCCATATATGAACTGGTTACGGAACTTTTCGGTTGATTCCGGCTGCCGTCTCAGTCGGCTCCTGCCGACCGGAGACCCGCCCAACACACCTCCGGAATCACTCTCTATGAGACATTTTTGTCGTTTGTTTAATATATATATTTAATACTTCCAGAAAGGATCTTTCTCATGCTTCATTTCATTGAAGGCAGAAGCGGCTGCGGAAAAACCGCTTACCTCTACCGTATGCTTGCCGAAAAAGCTAAACGCGGCGAGAAAAAACTCATCTTCCTCACCCCCGAGCAGCGTTCCTTCGAGTGCGAGAAGGAGCTGCTGCATATCCTGGGCGCACCGCTTGCAGGCAGCGTTAAGGTCATGTCGTTCCGAAGGCTTTACGATCTCGTCATGACCGAAACAGGCGGCGTTCGCGGAACTCCCATCGACGACGGCGCTCAGAAAATAATCATGGCTTATACGCTCGAAGACTGCGCCGATCAGCTTGATCTCTACGCAAATCAGGCGAAAAAGCCTGCGTTTATCGAGGTCGCTTTAAACGCGATACGCGAGTTCAAGCAGTGCGGAATCGAGCCGGAGGCAGTTCGCGCTGCCGCCGCAGGCGTCCGCGATGATTTTCAGAAAAAGCTCACCGAGCTTGCTCTCATCTACGAGCTGTACAACGCAAACGTTTCTCTCAGCGGCGTTGACCCGTGCGACAACGATATGCGCATGGAGATCCGCGCAGCAGAAACGGACTTTTTCCGCGGATACACGATCGCCGCCGACGATTTCAGCGGCTTTACCGCGCAGCAGCATAAGATCATCAGGCTGATGATGGCTCAGGCTGATGAATTTTACATATCTCTCTGCCTGGACCCGTACAAGGAAGACGATCTGTTCTTCACCGTTATGCGGACGAAAAAGCGCATTATGAAAGCAGCCGCAAAGCTGGGTCTGAAGATCGCTTCTCCCGAAAGGCTTACGGAAAATTTCCGCACAAAAAGCCGCACGCTTTCCTGTGTTGAGGAAAATATCCTGCGCCGCCGCGACGCTGAGATCAGCGAGATACCGAAGGACGAGCTTGCGCATGATCTGACCGTCGTTCAGGCTGCCGACGTTTACGAAGAGTGCGCCTATATCGCCGCAAAGATCAGCGATATGGCTCTGTCGGGCGAATGCCGCTGGCGCGATATCGCCGTTGTTTTCAGAAACAGTGAACGCTATGCAGGCGTTCTTGACGCGGCTCTGGATAAAAGCGGCGTTCCGTATTTCATGTCGAAGCCGCAGCCCGTGGAGGGCAAGCCGCTTATGCGCCTGGCGACGGCGGCTCTCGAATTCGCCGTTTCTCCGTCCGATCAGCGAAAAATCTTTGCGGCTCTCAAAAGCGATCTCCTCGGAATATCGGGGATCCGCGCCGCGCAGCTTGAAAATTACGCCTACGTCTGGGGGCTAAAAGGCAGGGCGTTCCGCGAGCCGTTTACAGCGAACCCGAACGGCTTTACCGACAGATTTACAGAAAATGATGCGCGCGCTCTTGCGCAGATCAATGAAACGCGCCTTGCCGTAATGACGCCGCTTCTGAATCTCTGCGCGGCTCTTGAAAGCGACGACGGCAGGCTGACCGCAAAGCAGATCGGAACGGCGCTTTACAGCTATATGCTTGAATGCGGCGTTCCGGAGCTTCTCAGAAAACGAGCCGCCGACAGCGGCGACCGCATTTTTTCCGGGGCATTTGGCAGCGATATTTCCGATAATGAAAATACAGCCGATATCACCCCGTCTGCATTTGACAGCAGTCTGAGCGGCGAGGAGCTTCGCTTGTGGGACGTATTCATCGGTGTTCTCGGTAAAATGAACGCGGCTCTTTCCGACAGACGAATAACTCTGCGCCGCTTCTGCGAGCTTTTCAGGCTCGTTATCAAGGACGAAGATATCTCCGATATTCCTCAGACGCTCGACCGCGTTCTCGTCGGAAAGGCTGACAGCATGCGTTTTTCAAAGCCGTACTGCGTGTTCGTTACGGGCGCGGCTGACGGCGAATTTCCGCATATGCCCGTGTCTGACGGAGTTTTCAGCGACGCTGAGAGAAAGAGCCTTATCGCCTCGGGAATGGAGCTTTACGACGCCGTAAGCGAGCTGTATATGCAGGAGAAATTCTTCGTCTATAACGCAGTTTCCGCGCCGTGCAGCCGCCTTTTCGTTTCGTATCCCAAAGGCGACCTGACGGGCGGCGCGTGCAGTCCTTCGGTGATGATCGAGGATATTTTCCGCATTTTCCCAAAGCTTCCGCTTACCTTCGCCTCTTCGCTGTCCGATATCGAGCGAGTATCGAGCGAAAGAACTGCGCTGGAGCTTTACGCGAGAAGACGGATAACAGGCAGCCCGATCTCCGCGGCGCTGAGCGATATTCTTTCGCAAAGCACCGGTTACGCCGACAAAATAAAGGATCTCGGCGCTCCGATAAAAAATATCGACATGCGCATAAAGAACAAATCTGTCTGCGAGATGATTTTCGGTCGCGACAAGCGCCTTTCTGCTTCGCAGATAGAGAAATTCTACCAATGCAGATTCATGTATTTCTGCAATTACGGAATACGTCTGCACGACCGCAAAAAGGCTGAGCTTGACAATCTCGTTTACGGAACGCTTCTGCACTATACGCTTGAAAACGTGATAAGAGCGTACATCGACCGCGATTACGCGCCGTTTTCCGACAAGGAGCTTGAAGAGCTTCTCGACGAAATAATCACGAAATACATAAAGGAAAATCTCGGCGGCGAGGGCGGCAAAACGGAGCGCTTCATGCACCTTTACAAGCGTTCCCGTGCGAGAATGCGCCGCGTCATCGACCACATGATGGAGGAGCTTGCGCAGTCGCATTTCAAGCCTGTTGACGCAGAGCTGGATATCGGCAGAGAGGGCGGCTTGCCCGAATACACCGTTGAGGCGAAAAACGGAAGCAAGGTTGCAATAAACGGTCAGATCGACCGCGTTGACATCATGGACGAATTCGTAAGAGTTATCGACTACAAAACGAGCGGCAAGGAGCTTGACCTTGCCGAAGCAATGAACGGGATAAATATGCAGATGCTAATCTACCTGGCGGCGCTTTCAAAAGACGGTCACACGCGCTACCACAAGGTCTTAACGCCTGCGGCGGTGCTCTACATGCGCTCCGACATCGGCAGCGTTCGTGTAGACGACGTAACAGGCAGCGAAGACGAGCTGAGATCGGAGGTCAGCAAAAAGCTCGACGACCAGCTTAAAATGAAGGGGATAATTTTAGACGAAGAGCGCGTTGCCGACGGCATGGGGCGCGACAAAAAGAAGCTCCGCTACGTTTCGGCAACGTCCGTGACCCCGAAGCAGCTTGAAATGATCCTCGACGCCGTGGAGGACAACATTCGCCGCATGAGCGCCGAGCTTGACGGCGGAGTTATCCCTGCTGTTCCTACCTCCAGCCGCGCAAGAAGCGGAAAGCACGCCTGCAAATACTGCGAGTTCAAATCAGTCTGCCGCCGCGAGGGAACAGACACAGAGAACGTGATCTTTAAGCAGGAATCTAAGAAGACGCTGGAGAAGCTTGAACGCGATCACCACAAAATAACCTCAGAAAGGAGCACAGAAAATGCCTGACGTAAACTGGACCCCGGCGCAGCAGTGCGCCATCTCCTCCCGCGGCGGCCCTCTGCTCGTTTCCGCTGCCGCCGGTTCGGGAAAAACCGCCGTTTTAGTTCAAAGAATTATCAATATAATCACCGACCCCGATAACCCCTGCGACGTAGACAGATTCCTCGTCGTTACTTTTACGACCGCCGCCGCAGACGAGATGAAGCAGCGCATAAACGCACGTATCGCCCAGCTTCTCAAACAAGACCCGTTCAACGAAAATCTTCTCCGTCAGCAGCTTCTCCTCGGCAAAGCTCAGATCAGTACGATAGACAGCTTCTGCCACGCGCTTTCTAAGGAGTATTTTCCGCTGCTCGATATCCCTGCCGATTTCCGTATCGCCGACGAGGAGGAGCTTACAGTCCTCAGAAACGCCGCCATGGATACCGTCTTCGAGTTTATGTACGACAGCGGCGACGAGGGCTTTCTCCGCCTTTCCGATACGTTCTCCGACGCCCACAGCGACGCGCCGCTGCAAAAGATCGTGTTCGCCCTTTACGAGTTTCTCCGCTCGCAGCCGTTTCCGAAGCGCTGGCTGAATAATATGATGAAAATGTACGAGAACGTCGGCGAACCCGGTCAGACTATCTGGGGCAGACAGCTGCGCAAATACGCGCAAATGAATCTCGAATTCCTCTTTTCCTGCTGCACCAGGGCTATGGAGGAGGCTGCTAAAGAACCAAAGGTCACAAATGCATATATGCCTGCGCTGGAGGAATATCAGTCTATCCTGAAAGAAGCCGATTCCCTTCTGAAAAAAGGCGTGTGGGACGATATCTGCACGTATCTCAATAATGCCCCTAATCCGAAATTCGGTCAGGTGCGCAAGGCGACAGACGAGGAAAAAGCCGCCGCCGAAACGGTCAAGGCGTACAGAGAGCTTATAAAAAAGGGTATTCCTAAGCTTGCAAAGCTTTTCTCAAAAAACAGCGATTCGTTTACCCACGAGATCGCCGGAATGAAGCCGATGGCAAACGCCCTCTTCTCCCTCGTTCTCAGCTATGAACAGGAGTACCGAAACCTGAAAACAGACCGCTCAGTCGCCGATTACGCCGATCTCGAACACTGGGCATTGCAGCTGCTTGTCCGCGATAACAACGGCAAAACGGAGTATACCGAAACAGCTTCGCAGATCGCCTCGCGCTTCGATTACGTCATGGTTGACGAGTATCAGGACGCAAATCTTATTCAGGATACGATATTCAACGCCGTAAGCGGCAATGATAAACGCCTTTTCGTCGTCGGCGACGTCAAGCAGAGTATCTACCGCTTCCGTCAGGCTATGCCCGAGATATTTATCTCCAGGCGCGACGGCAGCATGCCCTATTCCCCCGAAAAGGACGAATACCCTTCACGCGTCAACCTCGACGCAAATTTCCGCAGCCGCGCTGACGTTACCGACTGCATTAATTTCGTTTTCTCCTCTCTGATGTCAAAGGAGGCAGGCGAGATCGACTATACCGACGAAGAAGCGCTCAAGCCGCGCGCCGCTTACCCCGATATCCCTTCGGACAACGGAAAACCGCGCTGCGCCGCTGCGTTTAGCCTGCTCGAAACGGGCGACGTTTCCGATGAGGAAAAAATCTCCGCAGAAGCGCGCCATATCGGCGAAATGATCTATAAAATGATGAGCTGCGAATACGTCACAGAGGGCGGCTCTCTCAGGCGGCCGACCTACGGCGATTTCTGCGTGCTTATGCGCAGTATCAAGGACTCCGCGCCGATATATATCCGCGAATTCATGAAGCTCGGTATCCCCACGGAGTGCGAAAAGGGAGAAACGTTTTTTTCTCAGCCGGAAATAAGGCTGATGATATCTCTGCTTCGGGCAATAGACAACCCTGCGCGCGATATCCCGATGGCAGCCGCGCTGATAAGCCCGATATTCGGCTACACGCCCGAGGAGATCGCCGTTATACGCGCAAAAGACCCTTACAGAAGCTTGTTTGAGGTGATCCTCGACATGGCGTCAGCCGGAGATTCAAAAGCAGGCTCTTGCTGTTCTCTTATGGAAAAGCTGCGCTGTCTTTCGGGCAGCCTTTCCGCCGACGACCTTATCACGCGTATTTACGACGAAACGCTTCTGCCCGAGATCGTTCTTTCGGGCAGCGACGGCGAATACCGGCAAAAAAATCTTCGTCTGCTTGTGCAGTATGCGCGCAAATACGAAGGCTCGGGCTTCCGCGGTCTTTCTGGCTTTGTTTCGTTCCTCGACAAGCTTGCCGAAAACGAGCGCGACCTTGCCGCCGCCGACCGCCGCGAAAAGAACTCAGAAAACGCCGTCCATATCATGACGATACATAAGTCGAAGGGTCTGGAGTACCCCATCTGCATTATTTCCGCGCTCGGCAAGGAGTTCAACTCAGGCGACATGAAGGAAAAGATCCTCCTCGACCCGAATCTCGGTATCGGCATGGATATTCTCTCCCCCGACGGCTCCTACAGATATAAAGGTCTTACGCGAACTGCCGTTGAGAATGCTAAAAAAACGATGATGGTTTCCGAGGAGCTGCGCATGCTCTACGTCGCAATGACGAGAGCGAAGGAAAAGCTCGTGCTCGTTGCGGCTGTTAAAAATGCCGAAAAGAAGCTGTCCTCCGCGGCAAAAAGGCTCGTTTACAACGACGGGAAAATATCTCCGTTTACCGTTCTTTC
>CACYDO010000307.1 GCA_902773165.1 uncultured Ruminococcus sp.
AAAAATATGGTGTTGACCCGAAATCGAAGCTTCTTCTATTCAGCGACAGCCTTGATTTTGACAGGGCGCAGGCTCTTTACGATCATTTCCGCGATAGGATCAAGGTATCGTTTGGCATAGGCACGTTCTGTTCGAATGATACGGACGAGGAAGCGCTGAATATTGTCATAAAGCTCCAGTATGTCAATGGAAATCCCGTTGCAAAGCTTTCCGATTCCCCGGGAAAGGCAATGTGCAGTGATGAAGATTATCTCGAATATCTGAAACGCGCTATACGTTTTCGTATTAATAGAGAAACGCCGGTCAGCTCTGAAAAAAACTAATAACGATGAAAAGCACTGAAATCTTTATGAAATGACGATTTGAACAGCATGATAGTATTGTAGGAGTAACTGATATGACAGAGAAAATAAAGGAATACATACTTGAAGGCAATTATCAGTCAGCAGAGAACATTTGCGAAAAATTGGATCCATCTGATGTATACAAAGAGATTCTTATGTTAGCCTATGATATGGATAGTATCTGCGTATATAGTTTTATTCAATATATGATATTAAAGACTAATTCGATCAAATGGAATGAACTGGCAATGGAGGTAATGATGCACCCGTTGTGCTATATTGAAGGTGCATATTCTGCTGCGTTATTTCATGCAAGAGAGCTGTTGAAGCTTGAATATAACGCAAATAATCTGGAGAGAATACTGTTCTTTTACGATATTCCCGAGAAGCTTATCAAAAAAAGCGAGGCTGAAGCGATCGCAAAGGAGCTGCTAAATATTGAGCCGGATAATAAGGCAGCGCAGCATATATTAACCGGACGCCCGTGGAGTGAATTACTCACGGACGGCAACTAATCAGAAAGCAATATTCGTTCTCCTTTTGCAATATCTTCAATGCAATTGTATTCAATTTCATAGCGGTAAGCGGAACCGTCCTGCAATACGCTTATGCTGCACTCGGTAATTTCTTTGTTGTTATAGCAGAAAAGCTCTTTCAGAAGTTTTCTTTCTGTAAAAAGCTTTTCTGCTTTTTCACTGTTTATACTGCGCTTTTCTGTTTTATAGTCATAGATTTTTTCTGTCAGCAGAGAAGCGCTTGCGCGGTCGCCGCGAAAACGAACCTGATCCTCCGACCTGAAAAGAAGCATAGGTTTTTCCGGCTTTAATTTATCGGAAGTATTATTCTGAGTTATCGTCAGGGGGATAAGAACTCCGAACAGACGCGCAGAGTAACGTTTTTGCGGCTGCTGAACGGGAACGGCAGTAGTGATCTCGTTCGGTATCTCTATTCTTTCATGGTAACGCGTTTGCGCCAATACAACTCCGTCTGCACGTTCAAAATGAGCGCTGCCCGACATAGATTCAACAACGCCGCTTATCAGAAGATCGCCTTTTCTCACCGCGTCGCCCTGTGCGACAACAGCCGTACCGCTGTATGCGTCTGCACGAACGACCTGACCGTCGGCTGAGGCTTTGATATTTCGCGGTGCGTTGTCGGAGGTTTCAACCATTTGCTTTTCTGTCGCGCCGACCTCGCCGCGGCTTCCGTCTGCGTTGATCGTTATCCACGACAGATTTCCGAATTCTATCAGCGCTGTTGTCTGCATTCGTTTAAGGCTCTCAAAATCTCCGCGAACGCCCTCGTATATGCCTACGCGCCTGAGAATATCGCGTGCAGATGTTTGACTGATCGTCTGAAATTCACAGATATCCACCGTCCAGACGAATAGAGAGAGCGCCTTGAATATAGCAAGAAAAAGCGCCGCGCCGACAATCAGACCCTTTCGTTTTCGGTTTTTATGAAGGATAAACGGCACGCCGCGTTTCTTTATAATGTGGACCCGGCGCGATCCTCCGCGTGTTATCTGCTGAACGATCGGATAATCACTGCATGATACGCGCGCGCAGATCTCACCGCTGTTTCCTCTGATCCCCCATACTTTAATGCCTCGCCGCAAAAGCTCGTTTATGAGCGTTCCGGGGCGGCTTCCGGAGATTTTGAAAATAATGTAGCCACTCAAAAAGCGGAGTATAGCGATCATTTTGAAGCCTCCGTTTCCGAATTGTCAGAGAACGAAACGTTTTTAATGTTTCCGCTGATAACGATGGTGTGTATGCTCAGATATCTTATCAGCAAATTGCTGCCGTATACAGTGATCATCATTGCGGCGGTGCGAAAACAGACCTCGGTATCGGTGTACTCCTCGATTCCCTTAAAGCCGTCTACCGTTATTTCCCGATTTCCCTGCATTCCTATGATCGGCGTGTCGGTGATTTCCGCCGGCAGAACGTCTGTAATTTTTCCTTTGCTCATAATGCACCTCCATTCTGTCAGAATAATTTTATGGGAGTATTAAATGAAATATGCAAAAAAATTCCCCGTATCATAATAACAGAACGGGGAATTTTTTTATTTAAGAATATATTGCACTACGCGGAAAATAAATCCGTCCTGCGGCTTGAAGACTACGATATCATTTGGCAGAAATATCATTCTGTAAATATAAAGAGCTATAAACGAAACTATAAAGCACGCAAGAACCGCGCGGAAGACAGATTTATTTATCTTATCGCGGAAAACAAAAAATACGCCGACGGGAACGATCTCCCAAAACAGAGGGTGATACTCAAACGCCGCGTGGACATCTCCGCGAAGAAGTGACAGCCATGCACGCGTCATTCCGCAGCCTGCGCAGGAAATACCCGTAAGAAACTTTATCGGGCAGCCTATGCCTAAAACAAAGAGCACTGCGTAAACTGCGATTATCGTCAGTACAAGCCTGAGATCTATTCTCTTAGTAACCGCGCTGAGCGTTGGGTGCTCCATTGTTTCCATTTGCATTTGCCATCTGGTAATTATTGTAAGCGCCGCAGAGAGTGTTAAGATTCTTTATCATGATATGGAAAGCCACAAACGGGCCTATCGCACACAAAAGCGAACCTATAAGCTGCCACAGAAGAACGGTTGTACCGTTTTCGGTTATAACGAGATTATAACGAGGACCGTTTTTCTGCAATCTGTTAGCAAGCTTGTACTGCCATATTATGCCGTAAATGCCGCAGGTGACCAGAGAAAGGAGAAGGTAACTCAGAAGACCCGGTGTTTCCTCTCCGTCGCCGTCGCATACGGTATTTGCAGCTTTAGCCATCTCGTAGAAGAAATACAATGGGTAAATTCCAAATGTAATTCCGGAAAGCAGAATATAAATAAGAAGGCTTCTGTTTGTTTTAAGCGGAACGAAGCCCATTTCGGGAGTACCGGAAGTAACGTCCGAGACTGCATTGCTGCCGGATTTGTCGAAAATGCCCTTTAATTCTTTAAAATACAGATCAAAAGCGTCTGCAAAATTAGCAAGAAGAACGTCCTTATTCATAACGAAAACGAAAGGCGTTTTGCGCGACGAGATCAACAGGAAATATCCGAGAACTGCGACGCCTATTGCAAACAGCGACGAACCTATCGCCAAGCCTGTAGAAACGGCATAATCAATGGGACTGTTATGTGTGAAAATGAATAGTACGAATAAGATAAGGAATTCTAAGACCGTAACAACAATTTTAAATGCGGTAACGCCTAGAAGTCCCCAGAACAGAGAATCGGAATGTTCTCTTTTTAAGGATTTTGCAGATACAAATGCTGCTGCACCCAATGCGACCATTGTTGCAATGTTTAATACGTTGAATACTATGCCGAGGATACCATCAAAATAGAAATCCCAACCTATGAAAACAAAGCTGAGATATATGTAGCGGAAATAAGAGAGCGCTAACAAAACGCAGGGAATGAGCGCCACGTACATAGCAACTGTCAGAGCGCTTTCCGCAGAGCTTTTTTCGCCTGTTACGCTTACACCGGGTTTTTGCTCGGAAAAAGCGCCGCCGCCGGGCTGCTTGTAAGGCGGAACATAGTTAGGGTCGTATTGCGGCTGCTGAACATAAGCCTGATTATTCTGCTGCGGCGCAGCCTGCTGAGCGTAAGCCTGATTATTTTGCTGCGGTACGGACTGCTGAGCGTAAGCCTGATTGACTGCTGCCGGTTGAGAAGCAGCCGGATTTCCCGGGCGCTGAGCGGCAGGGCTTTGGGTATTTTGTTGAGTCCGCGGCTGCGAAGCAGGATCAGACTGGGGTTGGAGCGGACT
>CACYDO010000308.1 GCA_902773165.1 uncultured Ruminococcus sp.
CTATGATGACAGTGAAAATTTTACTTTACCGAGTAAGTCATAAGTTGGTTTACCGGCCCCGGACTGCGGCATTATCATCGACATACGCCCGAAGAAAGTGAACTTGTGGGGGAGAATGGTATGTCTTCTATTGATAAACATGTCTGTATGATAAGTCTCGCTTTCCTTCTTTTTTCATTGATATTATTTTATTTAAAGGGAATGTTTTTTACAATTTGTTCATATATAGTAGTAAATTTACAAAAAATTTATGGATATTATAATTACAATGTCGATACCGGTCTTGACTACAATAGCAAGACAGAATATAATAGTTCTGTAGGCAAATAATCAGGCGATTTGGTAAATTTGCTCTTTTTGCTTATAAAATATTTAAAATGTCACTATATTTAATGATTCATGTAATGAAATTTTGTGAATAATTAATTACAGCCGCACCGGTCTGCGGAGCATTTTTTTCTCTTGCTGAAGTAATTTATACGTTTTTCGTTTTTATACTGTTTTCTGATTTAAAGGGTTTAATCAGAAAACAGTATTATATAAGGAAGGAGATCATTTATATGATAATAACGATCCGCAAGGCAGCGGCAGCTGTTCTTACTGCGGTTTTGATAATGGGAATGCTTGCCGTTGGTTTTAGCGCGTCGGCAGAAACTGCGCAGGGCGTTGTGGACTCGTACTGTCCGCTGCATGTCGCTATTGTAATGGACGCCAGCGGTTCTATTAAAAGCAGCAATGGCGACAGCAGCTCAGATCCAGAGCTTGTTTCGCGTGAGGCGGCAAAAACGCTGATAAATTGCCTGCCTTCCGAAAAAAATGAGGTTGCTCTTTTTGAGTATTCCAATATTTTTAACCGCGTCAGCGATCTTACTTCGCTCGATACGCAGGAGAATGTCAGCAGGCTGCGCGATCAGCTGAGCGGTATGACAGAGTGCAGCGGCGATACTCATATGGTTGAAGCGATAACGCAGGCAAGAGAGTATCTCGAAGAGAATCATACCGAGGGTATGCGCGACGTTATCGTCGTGTTTACAGACGGCGCTGAGAACGGTGTTCTGACTCCGGAAACGGCTACCGCGGATAAAATAAAAAAGGTTGTGAGCGACGCTGTGGGTCATTCCGATGTCGTCGTTTACAGCGTAGCCTTCGACTATGAGGACGAAACAGGAAAGCACTCGATCATGGACGAGTCGGGCAAAGGCGGATATGGAAAGGATATTCTCGACGAATTTGCCGCTCAGACAGGCGGTCAGGTTATGATAACAGAAGGCTCTATTATGGGACTTGACGCTAATTTCAATGCCATTGTGGAGGATCTGTGCCATGTAAAAAGCAACGCCGTGGACGAATTTCCGGGTGACGGCGGCAGCCATACGACAGATGTAAAGATCACAGACGCCGTTGTCGAAGCCGATATGAGGATAGTCAGCGCGTCGCTTAACGCCGTAAGAAACGGCGATGTACGCCTTTTTGACCCGAACGGAGAAGAGGTAACTCTCGAGCCCGACGGAAATTCCTCACGCGAGAATGTCTGGTATTCGGAGGATAAGCTTGCAGCCAATATCAAGATCATTACCCCCGAAGCGGGAACATGGCGCGTTGAAGTAAAAAATATCGTTTCTGACGAGCCTGTTAAGATCAGCCTTATCGAACAGTACAACATGTCATTAAGCACGATCATCAATTCGGGCAGCGACGATTTTTCCAACGTTTCGGCAGGCGAAGAGCTTGACGTCGAGGTAAAGCTTGTTTCCAACGGCAGAACCGTGACCGACAGCTATCTGTATGAAGCTAACGGCGTTGAAGCCTATGCCTACGTTGCAAACGAAACGAAGCTTTCGGTCGATCTCAGCAATACGAAATTCTCCGACATAGAGAGCGTTACGCGTCAGCTTGCCGAACGTGAAGGCACTGTGCAGGTAAAGCTTGAATCGGACGGCAGCTCCTTCAAAGGCAAGGTTCCGTTCGATACTTCCGGTACAAGATTGCTCAGTATCTGGGTCAATTCCGATCGTTTTTATTGCTACGAGGATTTTGTGATAAACGTAAACGGAGAGATCGTTCCCGTCGGCAGTATTCCAGATATTACGGTTTATAACGGTGAATCCAACACTATTCCCGATATTTTAAGCTACAACAGCTCTCCGAAATCTAAGGTGGAGCTTGAATCCGTAGATGAAAAGATCGCCGCTGCGGCGATCACCGATAATTCCCTGACCGTTACTGCGGCTTCTCCGGGCGAAACGACTGCGCTTCTGCGTTTTACGTCGGTAGACGAAAGCTCGTCCTTTACTTCTCCCGTTAATATCAAGGTGCTTAACGCTCCGCCGCTGTATACATGGCTTGAAAAGGACGTTTCTCTGAGAAAGGGCGCTAAGCTTGAATATGCAGAAATTCTTGAAGATGTAAAAGATCCCGAAAACGATACGCTCACTATGAGTATTATCAGAAACACCGATAATGCTGTCGTTACAGCAGATATAGACGACAGCAAGCAGGCTGTTATTCTTGACGGATTGAAAAAGGGTACTGCGGATATCCAGATCGCCGTTTCCGATAATTCTGCCGAGAAAAATACTATCATTAAAACGATACATGTTAAAGTTAACGGCTCTCTTGCCGGCATTATCGCAGGCTGTATCGGCGCAGCGTTACTCGGCGTAATTCTTGTTCTGGTGATTTTTTATCTCATAGAGCGCAAGAGAAGAGTTGACGCCGTTATCCATGACTTAACGGTAATGATGGACGATACAAATGATATTACGCAAAGCTTCCCGGTGCTGTCCTACATAGATCTTTCAATGAGCTTCAAGCAGGGCAGTCTTACCTTTGAAGAGCTGATGGAATCAGCATTGTACAACGCCGATAAGCCGCTGCCCGAGCCGGTAGTCGAGAGGATAAACAGCAAAAAGGCTCTGCTTTCCGAGATCACGATAAAGGGCGCTCTGAAAAGCGGTGACTGCAATACTATTATTTGCAAGTCAAAGGATATAGGCTGTTCGGAAGACCCCTTCATGCCGCATTACGGTCTGCCCGTTAAGCGCAAGATATATAAACGCGATACAGATAAGGAGGTATTTCTCTTTATCGGCGGCGGGGAGGACAAAAATCGCTATATAATCAAGTTTACCGACTGATAATACTAATATTACAAAACCGCGCAAGGAGGTTTCACTTTGGCAAACGAAAACTATGGTTCCCTTATGCAGGACAGTAAAAATACATTTAACCGCAATTACCGCGGAAATCGCCTAAAGCAGCTGCACCGTGACAAGGGCGGTTCTATCGTAGATCTTGTAGATAAGGTCGCGGCAGCGAAGGTACCGACGCTTGTCCTCGGTATAGGAGGTATTGGCTGCACAACGGTCAACAGGACTAAGAAAAAATTTACCGAACGCGTCAGACAGGATACACAGAATCCCACCGTATTTTTCCTCGCAATTGATACGTGCAAGGAGGATCTCAACAAGCACGTCATCGGCGATATGCACCGCGACGGTTATCTTGCTTCTTCCGAAGCTGAATTTATAAACTCCGATCTTTCCAAAGAGGTAGTTGATATCGTTGCCAACGTCAAGGCGAAGGATTCACAGCTTCCGCAAAGGGAATGGATGGATCTTAATCTTCCGGATTCGCTCAAGGTAAGCGATCAGGGCGCAAAATCTCAGCGCCAGATGGGACGTCTTGCACTTTCCGCCGGAAATAACTACGGCAATCTATACAGCAAGATCAAAGAGGTCATCAAAAAGATGAAAAGCAAAGCGCCGATCGACAGAACAAATTCCGGTCAGCGTTCTGTAAACATTGTTCTTATCGCCGGTATTTCGGGCGGTACGGGCAGCGGTACTATCGTTGATATCTCTTATATGCTGCGCAGGGCTTCCGAGTCGATCGGCGGTATCCATCTTTCCGTAGACGCGATCGTGTATACCCCCGAGGTTCAGGACAATGTGCCGAGCCATATCGTTCCGAATCTCCAGCGCAACTTTGTTGCAGCGATGAAGGAGCTTGACGCTTATATCAAATCGACGAACAACAAAGAGGTTTACCGCTTTGCAAGCGCAGAATTCCCCGATGGTATCGTGACCGATGAGCACGGCGGAAACGACGTTGCCTCCGGTGTGTCTATTTTTGACAGCTGCACGATCGTTCAGGGATATGACGCGGCAGGCGGAAAGATAGACTGGTCTATACCTATCGACACGGTTTCAAGCTACGTTGTCAACCTTGCAAGCGATATCACCGTAAAATCTCAGGACAATCCCGTTCCGCTTCAAAGAGCGATTTTTGATAACGAAGTGAATAACGTATCGCGTCCTGCGAATACATATGTAATGAATAACCCGAATGTTCCGCGCGATGTTTATTACAGCTACAGAACGTTAGGGTACCACGAGGTCACATTCCCGATAGAAGCAATTATGACCTATGTTGCTAACAAAACGACAGAGGCTTTGCAGCGCAAATATTCCGTTGCTCCGAAAAAGACAGCTCTGAGCGTTCTTTCCGCTGTAGGTCTGATGTCGGGAGATTCCGTTGAAGCATTCTGCAAAAACGCGTTCAGCCTGGGCGGAAATTCATCTATCGCAACGAAGATACAGCAGATGACGCAGTATAATTTCGACGATATTAAGCGCGCCCCCGGTCCTGCTCCGCACGACAGCGAGCTTCAGAAGAAGGGCTACAGTGCCGACTGGATAGACAGTGTGTACGGAGGTCTTGTTACTAATATTACCGGAGAGATGAAGGAGAGCGGCCCGTACGCTTCGCTGCGCCTTTCCACAGATATCAGCAATATGCTGCGCGATTATATACAGCGTCTTGTTAATTACGGCCCTGCGCTTGCAAAGCGTATAAGCGCTTTTTCCGATGAGCTTTCCGTGCTTATCAGAAAAGCAAAAAACGACACCTTCAATCCGCTCAGCTCCAATCATCTTTCTAAGGAACAAAAGGAAGACCTTGTTACTGCTTTTAACAAGAAGACAAGAGAGCGAGAGCTTCTCGTATGGCAGAAGCATTATCTGAATCACGCTGTAAAGGCTCTTTCGGATCTCGGAAATAAGCTTGTCAAAAAGCATAACGAGGTGTTTACAAACTATGTAGGAGCTTTCTGTGCTATTAACGAAGTTCTCGAACAGGACAGCACCGCAATCGTGAATACCGCTATGCAGGTTGACGGCGGCAGAAGGGTATTCTCCTCTTCTATGATAAATCTTGCTGATCTGAGCGACAGCAATTCGCGTTTGCAGGATTTTGTAAAGTATTATCTAACAAGCGCAAGGATCGACAGCCTTAGCGAACGCCTTATCGACGCTATGCTCGGCGACGAAACAGCCTGGACTACCGATATGCAGAAGTTCAAGGGCGACGAGGTTCTTAAAGAGCAGTTTAAAACTCAGTTCTCCGATTTTACAAAGGACATTATCCAGCGCTTCATGGTGGTGAAATATACTGATGGGTGCAGCGTAGACGTTGAGCAGGTATGCGCCGATATGAACCGCTTCCTGAACGACCCGGAGCTTGCAGATCCGTGGATAGATTTCGATAAATACTGCAAGGATACATACGGCGTAGCGCCGCTGACAAAGGCAGCCGAGGATATCTTCAACGAAGCTACAAGAATCGGTCACTGCGCTGTAAAGGGCAGCGGCAGAATTCCCGGCAGCTTTAACGATTTCTTCAATTATAAGCTTGTCTGCCTTACAACGAAGACGCCGCATATAAACAGAATCATCTGCGGTGACGGCGCAACGCTGCCCGGTCTTCCTGCTTACCACGCATGGAAGGCTGCAAACGGCGTAGTTGCCGATGCGGACATTTCCGAGGTCTTCTGTATTCACGTTGTTTGCGGCGTTCCGCTGTACTTCTTCAAGAATATGGACGAAAATCAGAAAATGTATACCGAAGCTCTCCATTCACGCAACGCAGCCGACCGCGGTATGCATATGGATCACGGCGTAAATACGGGCTGGGCTAAGTTCCCGCCGCCGCTCAATAACGACGCTCTGCGGCTTATTTTCGGCAGCAACGCCGTTTATCGTCAGGATTACAAGGACGAAGAAGAGATCATGAGCGAGGTAAAAAGAGCTGCCGATCTCTGCAAGGATAAGTACGGCATGATACGCAGGGAAAATCCTTCCGATGATTTCTATACGCTTCATTATTATCAGGAATATCCCGGTCTTTCTATCGACGAATGCTTCAACAAAACGATCGCGTTGTATGAGGAAGATGTAAAAGCGGCGATAGCTGTTACAGGGCAGATAGACATTGAAGCTGACGATCCCGAAAAAGCCTGGAACGAGAGCTTTGAAGCGAATCTCAGCGCAAGAACGCTCATGGATTATATGCAGGAGGGCGGCTATCCGCTTAAAGAGCGCAGCCTGAGACTTGACGACTGCGTTGGTCTTGATTTCACCGATACGGGTGATTATAACGCAGCAGGAAGCGCTGTCAGCGGAGGCTTCTACAAGACTATCCGCCGCAGTACTGAATCGCGTACATTGCTTGCGCAGAGCGAAAAAATGTACACGAAGCTGTACGAATCGTTTGAGCAGCGCAGAGATGAGCTGACGAAGCAGGCAAAAACCGAAGCGCTGACAGAGTATTATCGTCAGAAGCAGGAAGCGCTTGTAGATCTTTTCATCAAGAGCATAATTACGCGCAACGCAGCTATTCGCCATGACCCGGCAAGAAAACGCTTTGAGGTCGATATCAAGGACACGAAAGGCTCTAATCTTCGTCCGATAAACAAGGTCGTGCCTTATGCGAGCGCATTGTCGTATGAAAAAGCGCATCTGCTGTACGCGGCGTTTGCTTGCTTCTTCCTGACCTACCGCGAGGGCGACACGCGTTTCTGGAACGCCTACCGCGAAAGAGTTATCGACTGCTACAATGACTACGATGAAGAAGCGTTCAAAAA
>CACYDO010000309.1 GCA_902773165.1 uncultured Ruminococcus sp.
AATAGTGTATAATATAGCTGTAAACGTAAAAGCTTTACAGCTGTGGGGGCGGTTGCTGCGGAAAGGTATTATGACATATCCAGACTTCTTGATTTCTACGGAGATATGCTTTCCGAAAGGCAGCGCCTGGCGATGAAGCTTTACTACAATGACGATCTTTCGCTCAGCGAGGTAGCTCAGGAGCTTGGAATAAGCCGTCAGGGAGTGAGAGCTTCTCTGAAACGATCGGAAGATATTCTCCTCGAAATGGAAAGCAAGCTGAGGCTTGCCGAGCGCTTTGACAAAACCTTGTCGGAATTTAAAAAGCTGAGAGTATTTGCCGCAAATGCGCTGGAGCAGAGCCGTGAAAACGGAGATAAAAACATGGAGCGTTTTGCACAGGAGATCGTGGAGCTTGCAGAAGCATTAGAAAATAATATAGATCAGTATTAAAATAATCACAAGCCGCAAGGAGAGGTGAAGACTGTGGCATTTGAAGGACTTTCCGAGAAGCTCGGAAACGCTTTTAAACGTTTGAGAAGTAAAGGCAAGCTTACCGAAGCAGATGTTAAGGAAGCTATGCGAGAAGTCAGAATGGCGCTGCTTGAGGCCGACGTTAACTACAAGGTCGCAAAGGAGTTTACCGCAAAGATCACCGAGAGAGCCGTAGGCGCAGATGTTATGGAGAGTCTTACTCCTGCGCAGATGGTCGTAAAGATAGTTAATGAAGAGCTTACCGAGCTTATGGGCGGCGAAGAAGTCAGACTCAACTTTCCTAGCAAGCCGCCGTGCGTTATCATGATGTGCGGTCTTCAGGGCTCAGGTAAAACGACGCATACTGCTAAAATAGCAAAAATGCTTAAAAAACAGGGGCATCGTCCTATGGCGGTAGCGTGCGACATATACAGACCTGCGGCGATAGATCAGTTAAAGGTCGTAGCCGCGCAGGCAGGAATTCCTGTGTTTGAAAAGGGAACACAGGATCCTGTTAAAACAGCTAAAGAAGCTATCCGCCATGCCCGTGATCACGGCAATGATATCGTTATCCTCGATACGGCAGGCCGTCTGCATATTGATGAACAGCTCATGGGCGAGCTTGAAAGAGTAAAGGAAGCCGTAGAGCCTCAGGAGATCCTGCTCGTTGTCGATTCAATGACAGGTCAGGACGCTGTAAACGTTGCTAAGTCGTTCAACGATCTGCTTGATATTACAGGCGTCGTTATTACAA
Organism: uncultured Ruminococcus sp.; assembly: GCA_902773165.1. GTDB lineage: Bacteria > Bacillota > Clostridia > Oscillospirales > Acutalibacteraceae > RUG592. The sequence goes on from CACYDO010000309.1 coordinate 1,208, forward strand.
AGCTTGACGGCGATACGCGCGGCGGTGCGGCGCTGAGTATCAGAGCTGTTACGGGCAAGCCTATCAAATATGCCGGTACAGGCGAAAAGCTTGACGATCTCGAGATCTTCCACCCCGACAGAATGGCGTCGAGGATTCTGGGTATGGGCGATATGCTTACGCTTATCGAAGAAGCGGAAGAAAAGCTCGACCGCAAAAAAGCCGAGGAAATGGCCGATAAGCTCATAAAAAACAAGATGGATTTCAATGATCTGCTCGATCAGTTTGAGCAGATACGCAGAATGGGTCCTCTTAAAAATGTTCTCTCAAAGCTTCCCGGAATGGAAAAGCAGATGCAGGACGTTGAAGTTGACGACAGACAGCTTGACAGAATAGAAGCGATCATTCTTTCGATGACGCCGGAAGAAAGGGCGAAGCCGTCTGTGATAAATCCTTCGCGCAAAAGAAGAATTGCAGCAGGCTCAGGCATGAAGGTTGAAGACGTAAACCGTCTTATCAAGCAGCTTGAGATGATGCAGAAGATGATAAAAAAGGTAACAAAGAAAAACGGCAAGAAAAAGTACAAGCGTCTTCCCGGTTTAGGCGGTCCGATGATGGGCGGCAAGGGAGGAATGGACGGTATGGGCGGATTCGGCTTTTAATACCGTGAATTAAGGTTTCATTCAATAATTATTTATTGCTGAAATATATACACTTTCGGTGGAGGTGAAAAGAAATGGTTAAGATCAGACTTAGAAGAATGGGTGCTAAGAAAGCTCCGTTCTATCGTATTGTAGTTGCTGACAGCAGATACTCCAGAGACGGAAGATTCATCGAGGAGATCGGTTATTACAATCCTGCT